>WAPZ01000322.1 GCA_015520535.1 Candidatus Heimdallarchaeota archaeon | reverse complement strand
ATTTGAATTAATTAAGGATCTTAAAGCTTTTCTAAGTGAAACCGCAGTAGATAGAATTCCTATCTATGAAACCAGCTGTAAGTTTCTCATGGATGAAAGTTTCACCGCTAATCTGAGCCAATTTAAAAAATGGCTGAAAGAAAAGTATACAGAAATATTAAGAATAGACACGTCACCAATCCACGAGGTTGAGATGCTTTTAAAGCATATCGAACATGAAAAGGATCAGTTGGCTGATGAAGCACGTAAGTTTGCATTAGAAAGTTTACATGCCCAGCTAAAAACGGCATGGCGTTTAGGTGTTGATTATGATGTGCTGATTTGGGAAAGTGATGTTGTTCGTTCAGGCATGTTAGATGAAGCCTTAAAACTTATGTTAAAAAGCAATCGTGTGTTTAAGGTCACGGACGGGGTATATAAAGATTGCATTGTCTTGGATTATCATGGCTATGAAAAACAATTTGGTATACCACCGACAAAGGTGATTGATGGAAAAAAAATCCAACTACCGCCTTATAAGGTTTTAATTCGATCGAATGGCACATCGACATATATAGCAAAAGATATTGCCTATCAAATGTGGAAATTTGGTGTTTCTCAAGCAAACTTTACTTTTCGTAAACTAGAATTCAATCATACGAAGCGGATTTGGTCTACTTGGTCAGATGGCGTTAAAAAAATGGAATTTGGTTCTGCGGATCATGTAATAAATGTAATTGGTAGTGAGCAAGCTCGCCAGCAACAATTAGTTTATTTAGCGTTAAAAATTATGGGTTTTGAGAGGGAATATCAAAATTCCTATCATTTAAGTTACGCGTCGGTGGAGTTACCAGGTGAACGCTTTTCCGGACGACGCGGAAATTGGCTTCATTTTTATGTAGACCGTATTTTAGATAAAACAGCGTCCTTATTAGAAAAAGAAGTCGAAGAACGAAATCCAAATGCCGCTAAAAAAGAAATAAAAGCAGTGACACAGTCTCTTACCATTACTGCATTTCGCTATTTTATGCTCAAGTATAATGCGGCGACTAAAATCGTGTTTCGATATGAAGACGCATTAAACTGGCAAGGAAACAGCGGCATTTTTGTTCTCTATACTGCAGTTCGAATCAATTCTATCTTTAAAAAACTAGAAGAGCGACAACTAACAGTTAATCCGACGCTAGCACCGTTAACATATGCAGAAGAAATGGATTTACTAAAATTATTGATACTTTGGCCACTATATTTGGAAAAAACGGCAAAATTACATGACCCTTCTCTTCTGATTCGCTATCTTCACGAAGTTGCGCGTGCTTTCAATGTCTTTTATAACAATCATCGAATTTTAGATGCACCCGATGAGGTTCGAAATGCAAGAGTAGGTTTGTGCCTTGCAACTAAGAATGTGATGGAATATCTTTTTTCTATTTTGAATTTTACTGTCCCATCGTTTATGTGAACGGCCTCAAATTTTTCTCTTCTTTCTTTCCTCTACAAACATTCGTTAAAAAACTTCATAGTCGGCGAATTTTCTTTTAATAATAATAACAAAGACATTTAAATGATGATCTTCTAATTGTGTATCGGAGGTAATTCATCCTATCAAGAGTCTCCTTCCTAAGAATTCTTGTACATAACAGTTAAAAGCGCGGACCGGTAGATCAGCCCGGAAGATCGTCTCCTTGGCATGGAGGAGGCCACGGGTTCAAATCCCGTCCGGTCCACCAACATCTATGTTTTTTATTTATTACCCACATATATTCCATAAACCACGCCATACTTGAATCTTCGCCAAAAATTTTCGTATTAAATGGGTAGGTAGCTCAGTCTGGATAGGTAAGCAACGAAAGTTGGCGACCCAGAAAGAGTGCCTGGCTGCGGACCAGGTGGTCGGGGGTTCGAATCCCTCCCTACCCGCCATTTCTAATCTTTTAAACTAATCTGGTAAAAAAAGGTTATTATAACTTTTTTTTGGAGAACTCGCTTTATATTACCCATGTGACATAGAATAGAGATGGATAAGGCTCATCATATCACACACACGGATTTAAAATGGATTTTAATATTGAAAAGCGCTTAAATAGCAGAATTTAATGATAGTATCTTAGACGATTGAATAAAAATAGAAGCGTAGAAACAAAAAATAGGACGGATAAACCACAATGGCCCGAATGCATGCAAGAAAGCGCGGTAAATCCGGGAGTAAGCGACCAAAATGGGTAGGTACACCGGAATGGGTTCCTTATAAACCCGATGAAATCGAAAAACTCGTAATTGATTTAGCACGTCAAGGATATATGCCCTCACAAATTGGTTTAATTCTTAGGGATCGTTATGGCGTGCCTCTAGTAAAGAAAATTGTCGGTAAATCAATCACACGAATATTAAAAGAGAATAATTTAGCCTCACCATTACCAGAAGATCTTACTAGTTTAATGCGACGTGCATTAAATCTAAGAAAACATTTGGAAGAGCATAAAAAAGATCTTCACTCAAAGCGCGGTTTACAATTAATTGAATCCAAAATCCGACGCTTAGTCAAATACTATCGTCGTACCGGTAAGGTTCCAGCAGACTTTAAATATGATCCAGAGAAAATCGTTATCTACCTACGTTAAAAAATACCCGCAGATTCCAGCATATTTACATTTTATGTTTTTTCTTTTCGTTCTCTCCTTTTCCCTTACGTCATGATGATTACTGAGGAACTCTTCTTTCCATTCAGTTATCCACACTTAGTTGAAATAAAATTTTAATTTGCAATATTTTTATAATATTTTCGCTGCAGAGGAATAAACACAATGTCAGCAAGAGCATTACCATCTGATGTGTCATTGCGTGAACGTGCCATTAAAGAGCTTTTACTTACTATTAAAGAGGGCAAAATTAAGTCTAAACGTATATTAGAGCAAGTTAAACGTGAAGTTCAGAAAAAATACCATTTAAAAGCGTTTATTTCTAATAGTGAGTTATTAGCGTATGCGAATCAGTTTGATCTTACTGAAAAAGAGCTTCAACTTTTGCAAAAAAAACCCACTCGCTCTTTAAGTGGCGTGTCAATTGTTGCTGTTATGACTCCGCCGGAATATTCATGCCCATTTGATTGTACATATTGTCCATCAGCAGAAAATGCTCCAAAAAGTTATACCGGTCGTGAACCTTCGACACTTCGCGGGATTCAATATAATTACGATTCGTATCAGATCGTCAATGCTCGAATTGAACAGTTACAAGCAATAGGACATCCTGTTAATAAAATTCACCTTGTTATTCAAGGCGGTACGTTTTTATGCCGCCCCAAATGGCAACAACAGGAAATTGTAAAGGGATGTTTAGATGCAATTCATGGGCAGATACCTCGTCCGGTAACTCTTGCTGAAAGTATAGAATTATGCGAAAAAAGTCAACGGCGAGTTACTGGAATTACGTTTGAAACGCGACCGGATTATTGTCGGCCCCAAGATATCGATAATCTATTGAGTTATGGTGGTACATGGGTTGAAATTGGGGTTCAAACTCTGTCGGACACAATATATCAACGCGTTAAGCGTGGTCATACGGTTGAGGACGTTATAATAGCTACACGTCGACTTAAAGATGCGGGGTTCAAAGTAACATATCACATGATGCCAAATTTATATAGTACTCCCGAAGAAGACATTGGCTATTTTCAAAAGCTCTTCCATGACAATAATTTTCGTCCCGATGCCTTGAAGATTTATCCAACACTAGTGTTAGAGGGAACACAACTTTATGAGGAATGGAAACGTGGAATATATACACCGTACTCGCTTGATGACCTTATTGCGACCATTGGAGAAATTAAATCCTTCTTACCACCATATGTAAGAATTCAGCGGATTCAACGTGATATACCGGCTTATTTGATCAATAATGACATTAAAAAGGGTAATTTGCGCGAATTAGTTCACAATTGGATGGAAGAACACGAGAAGGTATGTCGTTGTATACGTTGTCGTGAAATTGGAAGAAAACCGTGGCATCGGCAGGTTTTGAAGGATGATATGATTTTTGACTATTTAGATTTAGTTGTTCGACAATATCAAGCTTCTAAGGGAACGGAATACTTTATTTCTGTTGAAGATTTAGAAAAAGATGTGCTATTTGGCTTCGTACGATTGCGCCTGCCGTCAACAGAAGCGGAACGCTCTGAAATTGCATCTGTTCCCACTGCAATCGTTCGTGAACTTCATGTATATGGTCAGGAAATTCCGGTTGGTGAGACCCCGAAAGCCGCACGACAGTGGCAGCATCGCGGTTTTGGAAAAGTTTTGATGCAAATGGCCGAACACCTTTCTTTACAAAATAATAGGTCAAGAATTTTAGTTATCAGTGGTATTGGTGTCCGTGAATATTACAGAAAACTTGGTTATAAGAAGTTAGGTCCTTATATGGCAAAAGATCTTCATGAATCTGAAGAAATTGAATTGAAATGGCCAAAAAAACCGCGCTTTCTTACGGATCATTTAAAATAAATTGCAAAAAAAGGGATACATTAAAAATCTTTACTTTTTTGTTTAATTATAATTTTCCTGCGCTAATTAAAGCGCGAAATTCTTCAAACGTGAGTTTTTTGCCACTTTCGAATTTTTGGAGTGCTTCAATTG
>WAPZ01000321.1 GCA_015520535.1 Candidatus Heimdallarchaeota archaeon | reverse complement strand
ATTATTGTTTATTTGCTTATTAAGCAAGTGTCATGCCTTTGTGAATTATCTGTTGTCTTCAAGATTGATGCCAGCACGCTTTCTTATCATATCAGTTTAATCAAGGACGCAAAATTGGTAGAAATAGAAAAAAAAGGAAAGTCGAAGATTATCCGCCTTAGTCCCGACTTTTATTTGTTAATGCCACCCCAAATTCTTGCAGACATCGAAAAACACATCAAAAACATCAAAAAATGTTTTATAAGAGATTAAATTTCAACCCGTCGGATTTTGGAATCTGTTTTACAACGTATATTATGGGATAGTTTTCATAGATTGAGGCGAAGAATGTGGTTGTTTTCCGAACTCGTTCGAAAGGATAGATTTCTCGCTATATTATTTACATGTTGCAGTTCACGGCTCATCAAGAAAAAGTAGCGGCAAGATAAATTTGTTTCTTAAATAAATACGCCTAAATTATCAATAAACGAAGAAACAATTATTGTGGGGAGAATTTTATTTAGAGTCCAAAAAAAATTGATTTTAAAGCGGAAAGAATTCCTTTTTGTTATTTTAATTGCCAAGTGTTTCTTGATAGGTTCAGTAATCGCAAATTTTTTATAGGATATTTTGATATTCTTTTCATAAGAAAGAGAGTCGATTTTTATGAGCCGTTGTCCTAATTGTCAAACGTTAAATGAAACAACAGCCAATTATTGCAAGCGATGTGGCACACCTTTACGACGTAATGCGCCATTAAAAGGGCAGTGTCCACAATGTCATAATTATGTTGATTTAGACAGCGTTTTTTGTCCTTATTGTGGTTTAAAATTAAAACAAATATGTTCCAATTGCGGAAGTCCTCAATCATCGACAGCTAAATATTGTATTAAATGTGGACATCAGTTAAATCCCATAATTATAACTTCGGCTAAATATTTACCGTCCACCTTTCCTACTATCAAAAATAGAAGATATTTTGCGCCTACTACACCAAATGAAGCTCCTAAAGATGCAAACCTCACAAAATTGCTACGTAATTGGATTTTTGTTGGTTTTATACTATCATTCTTATTTTTTGCCATAACTTATTTTTTTACAACGGATTGGCTGCTTTCACTGGCAGTCTTTTTTACTTTTTTACCGACTGTTGCTTTTTGGACGTTCTTCAAGTATTTAAAGGATTTTAGTAAACCAGTTCCTTTCCTACAAAAGATGGAGCTTTCCACCGTTAAATACTTTTTTACTGGTGTTCTGGCCTCAATTCCCATTGCTATTGTTGAACTGGTTGGAATTGTTGGTGTTGCTCTTATCATGGCGTTTTTTTCGCTATTATTTGGAATATCAAACGATTTTTTGTTGTTATTAGCTATTTTGATAATGGTTTCCATGGTGGAAGAATTTGGAAAATATTTGATAATTAAACGCCTCGTAAATCCTTATAAAATATCCGTCCCCGTACAAGGTATT
This sequence comes from Candidatus Heimdallarchaeota archaeon, assembly GCA_015520535.1. Lineage (GTDB taxonomy): Archaea > Asgardarchaeota > Heimdallarchaeia > Hodarchaeales > S146-22 > S146-22. The sequence goes on along the minus strand of WAPZ01000321.1, from coordinate 5,881 downwards.
GCGGTCGGCGTAGTTGGGGTTTTAGGATTTGCTACAGCGGAGAATATTGGATATATTCTCGGAACTTTAGTCGAAAGCGGTGCTTTTGCGGCTTTAGGAGTTGGTATTGTCCGTATGCTGTTGTCCGTGCCCATGCACATTTTAACAGCTACAATTATTGGCTATTATTATATGTTTTCTCTAAAACATCGGTTTTTTGAGGATCAGCTATCGCAAGAGGTTATAGAATTCTCTTCAGAGAAACAACCAACGACGGGTAAGTATTATCTCGGCATCCCCATATTGTTACATACTGCCTTTAATTTGAGTGCCAGTTTCATTGAAGAATTTCTTTTTCAGATTTCGGGGATTTTAGTGTTTGTCAGCCTTTTAGTACTAATGATGGCAATTTTTTATGGGTTATATTATTATATACGAAGATTATGGGTGCTCCGAGTTTACACGTGGGAAGAAGTGCCACGAGTGCTTGAGTATCACCAGTATCACGCGGCCTCACGTAATAAATCGTTTATTGAGCGACAACCTAATAAATGAAGATTGCCAATATGAATTTTGTTTAAATGCTTTTTTGCAGCATTAAAGGCATCTATGACTTGTTTTTTTGATGTAATCGGAAGATCCTTCAGCATAAAGGCGGGATGAAAGACCAACAATGAGTAGGGAATTTGTGGATCTATGTCGGCCAAGAAACTGGCAATGTGTTCTACTTCTTCAGCATCCACGTAATAAGGAACTAAAAGAGTAGTAATACCAAGTGGATAAGGTCTGACGTTATTTTTCATGCGATCTTCTGATTCTTTGGCAATTATTTGCCCGACCTGTGCTATATTAAAAAGAACACGCTCGTTGGTTCGCCCCGTCAAAACATAATGTAACGCGGGAGTCCAGCCCTTAAAATCAAATTTGATGTTGCCACCACTCATCATAGATAATAAGGCAGCTTTTTTAACCAAATTTGGATGTCCATCGCCATTCCATTCGAAACAAATCCGTAACACTCGTTCACGTGGTTTTTGTTCCAAAATTTTTTGTGAAGTATAAAGTGCAAAAGGAAGCTGCGGCTCTGGTGAACCACCAAACCAACACCAACACGTAATTTTTTCATTCGTCAGAGTAAGGTTCACTAAATGCTCACTACTGACGACATTTGCCTCATTGATTCTTTTATGCTCCCAATTTTGACAAAAAAGACAATTAAAAGAACAACCATATAAAAAGAGTGCGAGATTATAATAGCCATATTCAGGTCCCTTTTTTACTGCAAATCGCGGATACCCAATTCCCGTTCCCGCGGGGCAAAACCATGCATTGCAACAATTAGTGACCTGTGGATCTAAATAAAAATGCAATAATCCCATGTTTCTGGTGGAAAGATGCACAAATTTGCCATTATGATTTTTTCTTAAGCCACACCATCCCCATTCTCCCGGTTCGAGTCGACAATTGGCGCTACATAATTTACATTCAATTCCATTTTCACGTTGTGGGATATATGGACTTAAAAAAAATTGTTTCCTTGCAAATGCATGTTTTTCCATAAAAATTGGCTTGATTTCTTCAATTGTAGAATTTTTTAGGCATTCTGGGCAGATTCCAATATATAGACTTAGATTTTTCTTTCGGCCGCACATTTGACAAGTTTCTCTACCCACACCAGCCCACCATTTGTCTTCAAACCTAAAATCTTTCATGTAATGGGTATGCGATTGTCTTCTAAAAAACTGTTCCTTTTTAAAAAATTTTACACGACAATTTGATTTGAGTATTTCCAAAGTATTACCTCTTAAAAATACACGTACAATGGAATGGTTTATTCTTCTGTAATTTAACGTCAATGTTGTGTAAAAAACAATAATTCGTTGCTTTTGAGGATTTGTATGGCTGTAAGAAAAAAATTAATTTTTTATTGACCCGTGTCTAAAGATTTGAGTTGTTAGCGTGAATGATTAGATGGAAAAGAAGGAAGGCATGTAGCCTTCCCACTAGAAAAAAGGTGCATAAAATGGAAGTTATAGGAAAAGGTAAAGGTACAGTTGAGAAAAAAGTTTTAACTAATGGAACTGGAAATATCGGGAAAAATCACATCCGTTTTGGTAGTTTTTATGGAAAACAAATGGCATTACGTTATAGAATAACGTATCCACGGGTGTCATCCTTTTATTCTAAACAACCGAAAATCACGCTTTCTTTTTGCAAAGAGCTGCCTAAAACAGCAAGTGGCACCACCAGAACATTTCAAGCGTTTGAAGATGGTTTTGTCACAGCATTAAGTGCTGAGGAAATTGGAGAACTTCTTTATATTTGGGAATTACGTGCTGATTTTGACAATGCTGTCAGTTGGTATGGCTTTCGTGATAAACGAAAAACAAGTGCCTCTGATGCTGAATATACGTATCAACTCGAGATCTCATTCATTCCTACAAAAAAGATTATGATTGGCTCCAATCAGATCAATCTTCGGCGAAAAATCTTTTATATTGCCTTTCGTGTTCAAGTTCATAAATCTAAAGAAAAATATGAATTTCTTATGAATCCTTTTATGTCAAGATTGTTTATTGATATATTGAAACGCTTTTACGATTTTGCCCTTAATTGGTTTGCTTTACCAATACAATATGCTTTACAAGCACGAATACATGAACCTGAACCCATGCGGAATGCTAGCCAACCTTCTGTTCAAGAGGGATTAATTCAACAAACGCCAAAAACAGAGGTTATAACCACAAAAACCGAATTAAAAGAAAAAACAGCGACCGCGGCTGACCCTTACAAACGCATTGTTTCTCATTTTAAAGAAGATGAAGATTTCCGTAGCGAGTTCCTTTTGGACTTGAAATTATTTCTCCTAAAGATGGAACCCGGCAAAGAGTTTACCTTTTCACAAGCATTAACCGAGTATCTGAAAAAATCTAGTTTCTTAGAAATTGAAAATCCCGAAACCGTCTATAAACACAACGAATTATACACATTCTTAAAAGAAAATCTCCTCAAAATGCTAGACTATTTGGAAGAACTCGGTTACTTTGAAAGCATGCAAGCATCGTATGAAAAGGATAATCAAACGATCACATATAAACGCTATCGGCGAACCACACTCAGATATGATGTTTTTCCGTAGAGCATCCCACATTTCCTTTATCAGATAACGTTAGCGTTTTGGTTAGCGTACTAACATCAGGTACTAGGTTGGAAATAGTCTGCATACTTTTGTTCATCTTTTTTTCGTTTATTGTAGAGTTCTTCCAGCATTTTTCCAATATCACTATTATCTAAGCCGCATGCTTCTATTAATAAGTGTGGATTCTTTTTTTTCCTTTGTTGCAGAAGAAATCGAATGGTCTCATCAAAGTTCACTCTTCTACCCAACTTCATCTGTAATTCTGCAGCCACTTTTAAAAGCTCGCGTTTTGTGTCATCTTTTATTGCTATAGTTGTCATAAATTAATACACCAATTATAAAGAACATAAAGGAATTATATAAATTTTATCATAGGCTTATGGTGAGTCGTAGCTTGTGCTTTGACACCGTCACACCATACTACCATCTATAAACATCAATGAATTATGCACATTCTTAAAAGAAAATCTCCTCAAAATGCTAGACTATTTGGAAGAATTCTGTTAATTCGAAAACATGCAAGCATCTTACGAAAAGGATAATCAAACTGCCACATATAAAGGTTATCACCGAACTGCACCCAAATATGACATTTTTCTGTAAATTAGGCGACTATAAATTTTAGTGTCAAAAAATTGTTACGCAGGAGGGTAAAGAAGAAACAGAATGTTTAACAAGCTAAGACTGTGAGTGGACACGCTTCCCGTGAAGCATGCTTCCTTAATTGCGTGAAACAGAGATCGATGCAAATCTTTATTAGCGGCTGAGTTGGAAGTAAAAATGTGAATATGAATGAAAATAGCCAGAATAAAAGTTCAAAATTTTCGTAGTTTTGAAAACTTAGAAGTCAATTTAGATGCCTTTAATGTCATTATCGGGCCAAATGCAGCTGGCAAAAGTAACTTTGTTGAAATTTTTAACTTTCTGCGTGATATCTCTAGAGAGGGGTTAGAAAATGCCGTTTCATTACAAGGTGGTATTGACAACATTAAAAATGTGAACTTAGATGCGAAAACTATTCAAATTGCAATAGAATTCGATTTAAGGGCAGAAGAATTAAGTAACTACGAAATGAACAGTGATCTTTCTGATGCAAAAAATATGCTTGCAATTGTTGAGAGTATTGAATATGAATTAGTTATTGCATTAGTCTCTCGTCACTCCCAAAAATATCAGGTTCAATCCGAGGAAATTATAGTTCAATTCCGCTTTACTCAAGGCATAATAGGAAAAATTTTCTTAATAAGGACGGAAAAAGGATCTCTAAGGTTTAAAACAGAGCCAAAGAACTTAAAAGATTTACTGTCCGCAGTTACTGAATACCAAGAGTTTATGAAGTTTCTTTCATTGCTTCAACAAATTAAGAATTTCAAGGATACTTCAAATGCAACGGCTTCTCATTTACAATTACATCCCCATGAGACGCTTATTGAATCATCCATTTGGATAGATTTTTTATTTAAAACACCAATTGAATTGCCACCATGGATTTTATTGCCTTTTAAATGGTTATTGCGTTTCTTCCTAAATACGGTTTCAATATATTATTTGGATCCAAAAAAAGCGAAAAAGTCTATACCCGTCACTAGTAAAGCTGATTTAGAATTTGATGGCAGTAATTTATCTTTAGTTTTGAAGCGAATAATCGATGATAGGAACAAAAAAGAGCAATTTACCCGGTTACTCCAGCAACTTTTACCCTTTATTGAAAGAATTAATGTAAAGCCACAAGTAGATAAATCCTTTATTACTTTGTTAAAGGAGAACTATTCACGACAAAAGAGTCTTCCCGCCTTTTTAATCTCTGATGGGACAATTTTAGTAATGGCTTTACTTGTAATTCTTTATTTTGAAAAAAAGCAATTTATAATCATTGAAGAACCCGAGCGGAATATCCATCCCAGTCTGCAATCTCATATCATTGAAATGATGTTAGATGCTACCAAGCAACTAGGAAAACAAATTATTATTACAACACATAATACTGAAATTCTCAAACATGTACCACCAAAAACTGTGTTATTTGTAAAACGCAATGAGTACGGAAATTCAATCATGTATCGACCCATCGAACGGGAAGAAGTTCAGCGATTCTTAGAAGAAGAGATGGGTATAAATGATTTATTTACCATGGGACTTTTAGAGTGGTAACGACACTATGATAACGTCAAAGAACCATGTGATACTAGTATTTCTCGAGGGAACTGATGACAAACTTTTTTTTGAGCACATCATTAAATCATTGTTAAAGAAGACGTTCAAACATGTAAAAATAATCCCATTTGCAAATGAAAAATCTGAAAAGATCAGAAAAATAATTTATACCGCAAAAAAACAGCACTTTTCACTTCTAATAGTTGTTGATCATAATGATGCTCCGTGTATTACGTACGTAAAAGAGAAGTTCTTTAAACGGTTTAATGTGCACGAAATATTAAGAAACACAAAAATAATCATTGTTGTTAAAAAGTCAATCGAAAGCTGGTATCTTGCTGGTGCTGACAGTAAAAAAATGAAAATACCAAGACGTTCAAAACAGCAAATGGCTAAATTATTAAAAAAATGCATGTATGATACGCAGAATATTGGGAAACAAGAATTCAATGCCATAATTCCTAAAGGTTTTCCACGAGCCCTTTTTTTGTCCGAAATTTTAAAATCTTTTAATTTAGAAACGGCAAGAAAAAGAAATGAATCTTTTGCCTATTTTTTCTTACAAATAAAGCAGTTAATTAACGCTGTTAAAGAATAATAACTGTCTCT
>WAPZ01000320.1 GCA_015520535.1 Candidatus Heimdallarchaeota archaeon | reverse complement strand
TTTTAGGGTTAAACCTACTCTCATGAAGAGAGCAGTTTGAGAGGTTTAGAATTCTGAGTTCTGGCGGCAATGAAAAATTTTTTAAGGCGATTTTTCGGTTATAACTCAAATTTAGAATTTGAAGTTTGGTGCAATGCTCCAAGACGGAAAAATCAACTTCGTGAAGGTTATTGTGGCTTAAATTGAGGCGTTTCAATGAAGATAACAACTTTAATGGAGTTAAATCGATTGACACTAAATCTTCGTTGATTATAGAAACCGATTCAGCGTTTTTTTCTGTTACATAGTAGAAATTAGAGCCATCGGAACGAATTCCGATAAGTGCCACATTTTTTTCTGCCTGACTTCTGTAAAAGGTGACTAATGTGTTGCACTGTTGAAATAAGATCTCAGAGGAAGCGTCAGCTGAAAAACAATATGTTTCCAAGAAAAATTGAAAGATTGCTCTAAAAAAATAAGCAAAACGTATTTTTTCGGAGGCTGGAAGACTTTCTGTCCATTTTATTGTGTTTTTAATTAATGTTTCAGAAATCTCGAAAGACTTTCCAATCGTCAATGCCTTGGTGATATGAAAATCCGTTTTTATTGGAATCATTTGAAGTACTGAAAGTATTTTCTTTAAAGGGCTTTTTTCTGTTGTTAACGGTGCATTTGTAATATCAGTTTCTCTTAAAAAATCAAATGTCAAGGCGGTAATGACTTCATAAAGGGATTGTAGTTGAACACGTACCGTTTGCTTGATGAGTTCTTTAGTTAAGTGACTTAACGGTGGTTTTGTGTCAAGACGTAAAAGTAATTTGAACGTTTTGAAAAGAAACTCTTCTGAGAAGGTGTGTAAATCTGGATAATGCTCTATCAGACGTATAAGACGCTGAAAATCCCGAATGGCAACGTTGTAATAGCTGTTTTTTATAAAAAAGTAAACATGGCTTTCATAATATTCTTGGACGGCTCCAAAAATGCTATCAAACGTGGTACATGTCGTAGGTATTGGTGACAACATAATAGCGTCTTCAAGTATGAGATCAACAAAAATAAGGGCTTGTGCATGGGTTGTCGTTTCAGATATTAACTCTTGAAGCGTCCATATAAAGAATACAATATCCGAAATGATACGTTCTACATCCAGATCTAGTTTCTGCGTTATCTGAAGAATATCCGCCGATATTTTCTTTTCAGTCAAAAATAACTCAGAAACGGCTTCGCTGGTTAATGTCTCCTCTCTTTCTGCGGCGTCAAAATAGTCAAGGATTTGGAATAGGGGCAACCATTCCTCTCTATATCCGCTGTGCAATGTTTTTTCTGTCAGACGGTAAAAGTCTTCATCGTATGCGTATATCTGGATGTGATCAATATCTACAATTTCTTCTTCGTCCAACGTGTGGCAAATCTGGGCTGAATGCGTTTCTTCAATGGTTTTTCCCTTAAGGCGGTATGAAATGGCAGTTCCCTCGCTACGTGGCTCAAGCAAGTCCATAAGAGCTGTTACGTTTATTATTGACATTTTTTTGTTCGTGTTCCCTTCTTCCCCTTCTCCTTGGAATGTCCATAAAGGTACATGTATTGCATCCTTCCAAAGATTAAAATAGAAAATTTTTCCATTGGGGGCTTGAAACTTAAAACCAAATGGACTTTCACCAATAAAAAGACAACCATCTAATAATGAGTCAATGAATGCCGGTCGGATATCTCTTCTTAATAATAGAAGCAGAATTGCCACGGAAATTATGTTATCAGCATCAATACCAAATTTTTTGAGATAACGATAAATTTCATCGAGAAACGAATGAGAACGGATTTGTTCCATTTTTTCTGCTACTCCATTTAATTAAATGGTCAATGTGGACATTACAATTTGCACACGCCATTATATTGTCGGCATAAATGGTAAGTACTCCATGCGTAGGTCACTTAAATAATTTTGCACACACCATTAAAATTAGATGTTTCCGAAATAATATAAAATTCTAACAAAATTTTACTTTTTTTTCATTCACGAGCCTCAACATAGATCCTGTCTCTTATACACATCTGACGC
>WAPZ01000319.1 GCA_015520535.1 Candidatus Heimdallarchaeota archaeon | reverse complement strand
CCAATATTATAGAATGTAAATAGCCATCATGGTCTTTAACGATATTTCTCACAAAGGCATTAAATGGTCCATTTGGGCCATGAGTATCATCGGCACGTATTCTTTCAACCCAATTATGTTCTAATAAATTTGAATAAGGATAATTTCCGTGAAGGGCAAGATCATGTGGCGTATAAGGAATTCCGTAATTATTAACTCCATATGGTTCCCTGGAATAATTATAGGTATACACATTGCTATTTGCCCCCGCCTGCACTAACATGGCATGGCGCAATTTCCTGAATATATTATTCTCAATTAAAGAATTTGTGGTACTAAAATTTAATACGACACCATAACCTCTGCCCCCTTCGCCATAACTATTGGCTTCATGAAAATAACACCCGCTGACATAAATATGCGATGAATACCAAATGTCGATATGATGTCGAGATGTCTTTTGAGATTCCACCCCTTTAACCCAGCAATTTACTGCATACTCAAACCAAATATTAGATCCTTTATCATTATCTCCAGAATTGCTCCGATAAATTTTTAATTTTTCAATCCCTACATTTTTTATTGGAACGATTTTCCAGACCCTCAGGTCGTTTCCATCATTATAATACTTGGACGCTTCGTCTTTTATTACGGCATGATTGGCTTCCACATTATCAATTCGGGTTATTTGACCAACACTGTGATTTGCCCAATCGCTATAAACAGGAAAATTATATTCACTTAATCGAACCCAATCTCCATATTGTAGAACATCTAACCCACTTCCGTATAAATCCTTGGAACCTTTTTGAATATCGGAATCCAGATATATCAGGGTATCGGTCTGATATCCATGAATATAAAAAGACTGGGTGGTGGGGCTGATATTAAATTTTAATAGAGATTGATCGGAGCCTGCTCCCTGAAAAACAAGGTTGCTGTCGGCGGCGGTAAGTTCTATTCTAGAATAGATATTATAAACACCGGGTGGGAAATAAATAATAGATAGTCCTGGAGAATCTCTTGCCTGAAGAATGGCTGCTTGTATAGCCGGATAATCATCATTTGAATTGTCCAGGGTATCTGCCTCAAATTCAGTAACGTCGAAGAGATGGTCTGCCCAAATGGGGGTATCTGGTAATAACCCGGCATTAGTCCAATTTAGCTGATATTGCTGTGGTATATGTCCCTGACCATTCCAGAGAGATTGGGCATTTAAAGTGTCTAATATAAGTAATACACTTAACAAAAATGCTGTTTTCATTTTTAAACCCCTCCGTTTAATATTTAATGGTAAACACTAAAGAAAAAGAATTCATTTTATGATTTACCTCCCATAAAGAATCAAAATAATATTCTTTTTGTTTATCAATGAGGTAAAGAAATTTAAGACCATATCTTTTGTATTGAAGTTCAATGTCAATCTCATAAATGAATCGAAGAAGGTTGTTTCCAAACGTAGATTCTTGTGCAAAATTAAAATCAAATCGAGAATCATCTGAACCATGTAAATCATACATGTCAAAGAACTCCCGCCTTTTGAATTTCGATAAATCTTTCCATGGGAGGATGAGAGCAGGTCCACCCGAAATATTTAACGAAATCTTTGAATGAACAGGTATTTTGATTTGCAATAGTATAGGCATTTCCAGATATCCAATTCTACCATATATATCCCAGTAATAGGCTTTCATGGGAAATGGAGCGTATGGTGCAATTAACCGATGTTTAAGCAAGGCGCCACGTGTGGAATAGCCAATTCCAGTGCTAATTGCAGAATTTTTATACTTCAGAACCCGCATTTGCATTCGCACCGAAAAACCTATTAACGGAGATGAATTTTCGGCATCCACAAAATAGGAAATGGTTGAACCAACATTTAATTGGAATTTACCCCTGGCTAATAAAGAATAAACCGGAATTAAAATAATGAAAACTATAAAAAGATTTTTTCTCATAAACTCTCCTTTTTATTATTTGTTTAAATTGAGTATATAAATCACTGCTGTTCCACCTTGTTCCCCTACTACAACGGCAAGATTGTTTTGATAATCAAGGGAATGAAAAAGATCTACTCCATTAAACACAGTCAGCACCTTCCAATTTTTGCCGTTGAAATGAACAATTAATCCAAAATCTCCTACGACAAAAATATCATTAATGTCAAACCCACGAACCCGATTCATAAAAATTCGGGGAATTTCATCAAACCGGTGGTAGCCTGCTCCCTTATTTTTTACAAACATGCCGGCACCACAAATAAATATTTTATATTCATTTTTAAACCACACCGAATGTACCCGCCGATCCAGAAAAGGCCAGGGCATTTCCTCCACGGTGTTGTCTTCTCGGATAATTAATAATTTCTTTTCGCTGATGTGATATTTTTCTGATGCCAGGCATAGGATAAATGCTTCTCCAGTATCCTGGTTTTTAAATCCCCAGATATCCTGAATGGGCAACTCCGTCCCACTCTCTATCCGCCGCCAGCGCTGGCCGTCGTAGTGGACAATAGTGCCACCTCTTCCAACAAAATATATATTATCAGGGGAACTTCCCCAAATTTTTGTGACACCACCAT
>WAPZ01000318.1 GCA_015520535.1 Candidatus Heimdallarchaeota archaeon | reverse complement strand
CCAATATTATAGAATGTAAATAGCCATCATGGTCTTTAACGATATTTCTCACAAAGGCATTAAATGGTCCATTTGGGCCATGAGTATCATCGGCACGTATTCTTTCAACCCAATTATGTTCTAATAAATTTGAATAAGGATAATTTCCGTGGAGAGCAAGATCATGCGGTGAATAAGAAAAAGTAATACCATTTTGGATATATGTACCATGTGCTTCTCTCGAATAATTATAGGCAAATACATTGCAATTTGCCCCTGCCTGAATCAGCATGGCATGTCGCAGTTTTCGAAAAATATTATTTTCAATAAGACAGTTTGTAGAACTGAAATTCAGTACTACACCATAGCCACGACCACCATCTCCATAATCATTGGCTTCATGAAAATAACACCCGCTGACATAAATATGAGAAGAATATTGAACATCCAAATGATGGCGAGAGGTTTTATATGATTCAACCCCTTTAACCCAGCAGTTTACAGCATATTTAAAAAGAATGTTCGATCCAGAAGAACTGGCCCCGGAATTTGCCCTTACAATTTTTAATTTTTCAATTCCCACATTTTTAATGGGAACAATCTTCCATACCCGCAAATCATTATTGTCATTATAACCTTTTGAAGCTTTATCTTTCATAACTGCATGGTTGGCATTTACAGTCTCTATGCGGATGATTTGTCCCACACTTCCATGTGCCCAATTATTGGGGAACGGTTTATCATTATCGTTATACAAATCAAAATTATATTCACTTAAACGAATCCAATCACCTGGCTGAAGTACACCTAATACGCTACCGTATAAATCTCTGGAATTTTTGGGAATGTCTGAATCGAGATAAATCAATGTGTCGGTTTGATACCCATGAATGTTAAAACATTTTTCTGTGGCGTTAATGTTGTATTTTAAAATCGATTGATCGGATCCATCACCCTGAAAAACAATGTTGCTATCCTGATAAGTCAATTCAATTGGGGAATGAATGTTATAGGTACCCGGAGGAAAGTAAATAATGGATAATCCGGAGGAATTTCTTGCTGCCAGAATGGCCTGATGAATGGCCGGGAAATCATCATTTCCATTATCCCTTGGATCAGCACCAAATTCTATTACATCAAAAAGATAATCAGCATATCGGGGTGTGTTTTCTAATAACCCGGCTTTAAACCACTCCACCTGATATTGTTGTGGAATATGGCCTACCCCATTCCATAGGGATTGAGAGAAAAGCGTAAACATATATCCAATTAAAATTAAGATTATTAATTTAGAGATTTTGAACCCCCCTGTTAAAATTGAACAAAAAGTACGATTAAAAAAGATCTCATTTGATAAGGGATTCGCCACATACTATCAATGTAATATTCTTTCAGCTTATCACTGTGATATATAATTTTTATACCATATAAGTTATATCTAAACAACAAACCCATCCCATAGAACTTGCGAAAAAGGTTTCTTCTAAAAGTTGATTCTTGCTCAAATGAAAAATCATATTTTTCCGGATTATCAATATCAAGTTCATATATATCGAAAAATTCCAATCTTTTAAAATCTGATAAATCTTTTAATGGAAAAGCAAATGACATCCCAAACAATAATCCTATATGAAATTTTGATGTTATTGGAATGGACACGTTCAATGAAAAAGGCAAATCCAGATAACCTATTCTGCAATAAATATCCCAATAATAAGCTTTCATGGGAAAGGGAGCAGAAGGTGCAATGGTTCGATGTCTCAATAAGGCTCCACGTACCGAATATCCTATTCCTGAATAGATGGATAGGTTTCTAAATCTATATAACCGAATTTCTGCTCGAAGCAGATATCCAGCTAAAGGTGCTGAATTCTCTGCATTGACAAAATAAGAAAGTGTAGCACCTACTCCGATTCGATATTTATCTTTCGCATGCACTGATGATAAAAGAATAAACATTAGTAGAAAAATTGCATTTTTCATTTTTTCTATTCCTTCTAATTTTCAATGAATTCTTTTTACCAAATATAATACCGCATTCCCACTCTTTTCCCCTACTGCAACAGCAATACCATTCTGGTAATCCAGAGAATAGAACAAATCCACCCCATTAAACACCGTGAGCACCTTCCAGCTAACGCCATTAAAATGAACCAGCAATCCGAAATCGCCGGCAATGAAAAGATCATTAATATCCATCCCGCGAATCCTGTTCATGAAAATTCGCGGAATTCCGGAAAACCAATGGTATTCGATGCCTTTATTTTTCACAAATGCCCCGGCTCCGCAGATAAATATTTTGTAGGTATCTTTAAACCAGACCGAATGCACCCGCCGATCTGAAAATGGCCAATGCATTTCCTCCACAGCATGGTCTTCTTTAATAAGCAAAAGTTTCTTTTCGCTGCTATGATATTTCTCGGATGCCGGGCAAAGGATAAAAGATCGTTCGGTTTCCTGATTTTTAAATCCCCAGATATCCTGAATGGGCAACTCCGTCCCACTCTCTATCCGCCGCCAGCGCTGGCCGTCGTAGTGGACAATAGTGCCACCTCTTCCAACAAAATATATATTATCAGGGGAACTTCCCCAAATTTTTGTGACACCACCAT
>WAPZ01000317.1 GCA_015520535.1 Candidatus Heimdallarchaeota archaeon | reverse complement strand
GCTATTACTTTTAGCTAAACGTTCCAGTAAGTCACTAAGACTTTCACCTTCTCTTTTTAAGCGCATTAACAAATTATAAACGTCTTCTCTTATTCTCAATTTTTTTGATGGCATACTTATCATCCTAAATTCCATTCAATTTCTATGTTCAAACATGTATTTAAATATTAAATATATTATTCTTCATTCATATTGCGTTAAATTTCACAATTCCGCTATAATGCTTCACTTGTCAGTAGCAGAAGAAAAATAATCAAGTAAAAAATATACGTTATCAGTTTTTACTGCTTGAATACGCAATTGATAGAATACTAAAATTCTAAAAAGAGCAAGGGTGTTATTATGACTGTAAATGATGGATACTATCGGATGCCAACCGTATTTGGCGATAAAATTGTGTTTGTTTCGGAAGATGATCTTTGGGAAGTCAATATTAATGGTGGATCTGCTCGCCGGCTTACTACAACAAATGGCAGTATTTTATATCCATTTTTTAGTCCGGATGGCAAATGGATTGCATTTAGTGCGGCTGAAGAAGGATCAGCATACGAAGTATATGTAATGCCTGCTGAAGGCGGACCAATAAAGCGTTTGACCTATTTAGGTGCACAGTCTAATGTACGTGGCTGGACGCCAGATGGCAAATACGTGCTTTTTGAATCTAATGCCCACTTTAATCGCCGTGTGTATTATTTGTATAAAGTTTCATTAGAAGGTGGTGAACCCGAACGACTGCCATTTGGGCCAGCACGTTTTATCCACATGAGACCCGATGGTAAAATCGTGCTTGGACGTTTTCAAGAGGACAATGCTCGTTGGAAAAGATATCGTGGCGGCTTAGCCGGTGATATTTGGGTTGATGCAACGGGCGATGGCATTTTTAATCGTTTGGTTGACTTAAAAGGAAATTTAGTTCGCCCATTTTGGTTTGGTGAACGTGTGATTTTTTTAAGTGATCATGAAGGTGTTTCAAATATTTACTCTGTAAATACAGATGGGACAGATTTACAGCGTATTACAGATCATAAAGATTATTATGTCAGATTTATGTCTACAGATGGTAAAAGAATTGTATATCAGTGTGCTGGTGATATTTACTACTTAGATGACGTGAAAAATGGGCAACCTCGAAAAGTTGAGATACAATTACCATCAACACGTCCACAACGGCATCGAAAATATGTCTCTGCGAGCAAATTTTTAGAAGACGCTGTAGTAACAAGAAATGATACACATTTAAGCGTTATCACGCGTGGCAAGCCTTTTTATTTTGCATTTTGGGAAGGTGGCGTCCTTCAGCTTGGTGAACCACAAGGTGTTCATTATCGCTTACCGACACCATTAAATGAAAATCGTATAGCTTTGATTTCAGATCGAACGGGAGAAGAACGTCTCGAAATCTATCGAGTAGCCGAAATACCCGAACTGGAAGTCGAATTTTCGGACTTTGATCTTGGGCTTCCCTATGGAATGAAAGCCAGTCCCGATGGTAAATATCTTGCAATTTCTAATCATCGGAATGAGCTCTTATTGGTTGCAATAGAGGAAAAGAAACTTACTAGAATAGCGAAAAATGACTTTTACAGTATAACCGATTTTGATTGGTCTCCAGATAGTCGTTGGGTTGTCTATTCAGCGTATGTAGACTATCACACTATTGCATTGTTTTTGTATCATCTGGAAACGGAAAAAACGTATCAAATCACGCCAAGCGAATTTATGGATTATAAGCCCGTTTTCGATCCCCAAGGAAAATATATTTTCTTTATATCCCGCCGTTCTTTTGACCCAATGATGGATGCTCATTCTAATCAGCGAGATTTTCCCAAAGGACGAAAAATTTGTGTCATAACACTGAAAAAAGATGAAATGCCACCAACCATCCCACAACCACAAAAACTTGTGGGTGGAATGAAAGATTCGGGAAACAAGAATAAAGAAAAGAATTCAGCAAAATCCAATAATGAAACGGATAAAGTGAAGGAAGAAACCCCACAACCCGTAGAAATCGATATAGAGGGTATTCAAAATCGAATTACGGTGCTACCCCTTCCAGAAGATCGCTATATAGATCTTGCAGTGGCAAAAGATAGAATTTTTTATTTGACATTACCCGTAGTTGGAGATTCTGTTTTCTTTCGAGCACCTAATGTTGCAGTCGGAGAATTATACAGCTATAATTTGAAAAATCTCGAGTCAAAACTTCTCATGAAGAAAGTGACCATGTTTCGCTTAAGTGATTCAAAGGAAACCTTGTTAATTCGTTCAGGAGAAAGATTGCGTGTGTTACCATATACTTTTGAGCCAAAGCCTCAGCAAATGTCCTCACCACAGTCCAATAAGCCGTCACGGAAATCAGGATGGATTGACCTTAACCGTGTCAAAGTGTTGGTCGAACCAGAAAAAGAATGGGAACAGATGCTTCAAGAAGCATGGCGTTTGATGCGCGAACATTACTGGGATAAGAACATGAAAGGAAATGATTGGAAAACAATTTATGAGAAGTACAAACCACTTTTACGTAAAGTTGCCACCCGATCAGAGTTTAGCGATTTGGTATGGGAAATGCAGGGTGAATTGGGGACTTCACATGCCTACGAAATGTTTGGTGATTATAGACAACCGCCACCATATCGACAAGGCTTTTTAGGTGCCGATTTTGAATATGACAAAAAAACCGGTGGCTATAAAATCACTCACATTGTTGATGGCGATAATTGGAATCCCGAGACCGGCTCACCATTAGCAACACCCGGTGCTAATATCCATGTTGGCGACGTGATACTTGCGATTAATGGTCAAAAAGTTTCAAAAGAGCGCACAATAAATGAATTACTTATGAATTTAGCAAAACAATACGTTACCTTGACAGTTGTCGATTCAGCTGGCAAAAATAAAAGAAATGTGGTAGTTAAAACCATTGAAACTGAAGCACCAGCACGCTATCGTGAATGGGTCAAGAAAAACCGCCAACGAGTTCATGAAGCAACTAATGGCCGTGTTGGCTATATTCATATTCCAGACATGATGTATGAGGGTATGGCTGAATTTACACGGGCATTTCGATCAGAAGCCAACAAAGAAGGGTTAATTATTGATGTACGTTTCAATGGTGGCGGCAATGTCTCACAGTTGATTTTAGAGCGTTTAAGTAGAAAAAGAATTGCATACATCTGGCGACGCTACGGAAAAATTTATCCCTATCCTGACTTTACCATTAAAGGTCCCAAAGTCGCAATCACAAACGAATTTGCCGGATCTGACGGCGACATTTTTTCACATGGCTTTAAAATGCTTAAATTAGGTCCACTCATCGGAAAAAGGACATGGGGAGGCGTA
Organism: Candidatus Heimdallarchaeota archaeon; assembly: GCA_015520535.1. Lineage (GTDB taxonomy): Archaea > Asgardarchaeota > Heimdallarchaeia > Hodarchaeales > S146-22 > S146-22. The sequence continues at coordinate 2,525 of WAPZ01000317.1, read as the reverse complement.
ATTGGAATTAATCCACGCCGACGTTTGGTAGACGGAAGTATAGTTACACAACCGGAGTTTGCTTTCTGGTTTATGGATGTAGAATGGGGCGTTGAAAACTATGGTACTGACCCAGACATAGAAATTGAGTATGCTCCCCAAGATTACGCCCAAAACAAAGATCCACAATTAGAGAAAGCCATCTCACTGGTGCTTGAAAAACTAGATTCTGATGAATTCCCCCAAAAAGTCCCATCCCCACCATCTTAATTTTTTTTCCATAGCTTAAATGACTTTTTTATGCTCAAAGTATAAAAAATAGAGAATGAGGAAGAAGGCTTTAGATATTTTTGGGCTAGTTCGGTAAGTTCCGGGTAGAGTGGAAATTTTTTGCATAATTCTACAATTTCAGCTTCAATTTTCTTTTTTAAGTCGTCATTCTTCGGATTTTTTATGATTTCCATAATCCACACGCCGATTTGTTCCATTTCTTTTTCTTTCATTCCTCTTGTTGTCAGTGCTGGTGTTCCTAAACGTATTCCCGATGGTGAAAATGGAGAACGGGTATCATAGGGTATTGTATTTTTATTTACTGTGATTCCGGCTTCACCCAGTGCTTTTTCAGCTTCAGCTCCAATTGTACCATTTTTTGTTACGTCCATTAAAATTAAATGATTATCTGTTCCACCGGTTATTAGTGTTCCATCATTTTCAATTAAAGAGGTAGCTAAAGCTTTTGCATTTCTGACGATTTGTTTACCATATTCTTTAAATTCCGGTTTTAGAGCTTCTGCGAATGCAACGGATTTGGCTGCAATCAGATGTTCATGTGGACCACCTTGCATACCGGGAAATACAATTTTATTGATTTTTTGTGCTAGTTCTTCGTTATTCGTAAGAATAATTGCGCCTCTCGGACCACGTAGTGTTTTGTGTGTAGTGGTAGTTGTTACATCAGAATATTGAACCGCATCCTGATGGACACCGGCAACAATCAAGCCGGCAATGTGTGAAATATCTGATAAAAGATATGCTCCCACGGAATCGGCGATCTCACGGAAGCGTTTAAAGTCAATTTCTCGTGGATATGCGGTAGCTCCAGCTATAATAACATGAGGCTTCTCTTTTTTAGCTAGTTCTTCAATCGCATCATAATCTAGATAATGAGTTTTTGGATCTACTTTGTAAGACGAAACGTCGAAGAGAATTCCTGAAAAATTAACCTTATGACCATGTGTGAGATGACCGCCTTGATCTAAAGCCATACCCATAATTTTCTTTCCTTGTCTTCCCCAATCTGTTAATGCAAAGAGTGCAGCCATATTTGCTGGGCTACCAGAATAAGGTTGAACGTTTGCAAATTTTGCATTGAAAAGCTTTTTTGCCCGTTCAATTGCCAGTTCTTCAACCTTATCAATATATTCACAGCCACCATAATACCGTTTGTGTGGATAACCCTCAGCATATTTATTAGTTAGCACTGTTCCTGCAGCCTCTAATACCGCAGGTGAAACATAATTTTCTGACGGTATCATCTCCAAACCAAATTCTTGACGTAAAACTTCGCGTAATATGTTATCAAACGTTTCAGGATCTGTTTGTTTTATATGATCTAACATTTACTTTGCCTCCATTCTATACACGGTAATCTTTATCTTTTTTTAAAAATTTTGGAGTATGTATAACGTGCGTTATTAAAAATTTTTGTAATATGTCAAAAAGAAAAAATAAAAAGTGTTCTATGTGTGAATTATTTTAATTCTTTTAATGTTTAGGTCATATAGAAATAATTAGCACTTTAGTTAAAAAATCATGTTGCCATCTCAATTAATCGCAGCATGTGAAGAATCAACTCAAAAATGCATCAACTAATGTTTTTAGTTCTTTATATCCTTGTTTTGAACGTAGGACACCACGAAGTTTCACGTCTTTCCCTTCTTTAAATGCTTTGTCTTTTAAAAGTTGCTGAAAGCCAGTTTTTGCGGCTTCCAATTGGCTCGTATAAAAATCGTGTCCAACAAAATTTTGTAGTTGATTTAATTTTTTTATCAATTCTATTGTTGCTGCTTCAAACTCTATCAAAATTCTGGGTTTTTTGATGTAAAGGACATTGGGTGATAAATATCGTTCAAAAAAAATTACTTTAGCCGCTACATGCAAAAAATGACGTTCTATGTAGGAGATTTCTTTTTGTGACGTATCGTGTTCATTTAATATGCTAGCAAAGAACTCAATTAAACTAAAAAGGTTTTCTTCTTCAATGACGAATCCTTTCCTCTTAATAGATTCATACCCTTCAGGAAAAAAGCGTTTTTCAATGTCATGTAGATATTGAACCTCTTTTACAAACGTCATCACTAATTTGTTAAATTTCGTATATTTTTCCATCAAGCGTTCATATTCACTTTTTTGTTGCTGTAATTGTGTAACAAGGCTTTCTATATTTTCGATACTTGTATCTAAAGCTTCAATTTCATTTTTACTGAGTATTTCGTCCTCTAAAATTTTTGCAATCATCATTGCAATCTTTTTACATCCTGTATAGC
>WAPZ01000316.1 GCA_015520535.1 Candidatus Heimdallarchaeota archaeon | reverse complement strand
TTTTTTTATTTTAGTTTGTATCATTTTTGTACACCTTTTTTGACTTTCTCACTTGAGTTATTTTTTTAGAAGATTTCTTTCGATGCTTCAGCAAGATCCAAGGAGAAAATTGTTCTAGTGGGATGTATTTCTGCGGCAATAATCATTAAGAAAATCAATGAAACCGTAATCAGATATGAAAATTCACTAATATAAAGGAGTAATCGGAAGTATTCTAGGTCAAAGAGAGAAAACATTTCGTACATGACCATCAATCCGAGTGGAATTCCAATAATGATTCCGATAACTCCTAAAATAAGATGTTCAAAGGTAATTTGCAAGGTTAAGGCATTAGCTGTGTCCCCAAGCGTGCGCATGGTCGCCATTTCCCGTCGGCGTTCTAAGACATTAATGAGAATAGTGTTAAAGACCAATGCCGTTCCAATAATAAAACTGAAGAGGACAAGAATGGAAATGAAGAAGATCATAAGGTCAAAATATTCTCTCCAATCGTCTTGAAGATCTTTTACAGTGTCTACGCTTTGAATTCCGTCAATTTCTTCATAAATTCGACTTTTCAGTTGAAATAATTGCTCTTTAGTGGGATTTTTCACGCGAAGATAAAGAAAATTAGCTTCTTCTGAGGGAATTCCAACCAATTTTTTAACGGTGTTGAACGTCATGAAGCTGTTTAAGCCATTGATTTCATCGACAATTCCCGTTATTGTTAGCGTTGAGTTTTTGAGTTCGAACGAATATTCGAGTTTTGGTACGAATTGTGTGATATTGAATGTTGGATGAAGGACGTTGATTTTATCACCGACTTTCACGTCCAATTTTTTACTAATCACGGTAGTAATGACAACCCCATTGTCAGAAAAGTTTTCGTGCGAACGTTGAAATTTAAAATGGTGCATGACCGTGTTGTTATGAAAAATCGATAGTTGGACGGGTATTTTTTCATCAGAGGTATTTGTGGTAAGAATGGTGGTAAAAATGATGGAACTTTCGACTGTTTCAATTTCAGGCCATGTTTGAAGTTTTTTAATATCATTTTTGATTTTAGAGCCAGCTTTGAAGTCATTGTATTGAATTCGGAGGTCCCATGTTTCATTTTTCTGGATATCAGCAATAGTTTTAAACATACTGTCAGACATTCCCACTGATGCCAAAATTAACATTAAACTAAAACTGATTCCAATGATGGTTCCCCATGCTCGGCGACGATTTCTAAAAATACTTCGGAGTGCCATGCGGACATGAATGGGAAGGTGAATATGGAATAGTTGCAAGAGGCGTTCGATAATACTTTTTCCACCTTTTGTAAGGTGTACAGACGGATCTAAACGCATAGCTTCTGCTGGAAGCACTTTACTAGAATTGTAAGCGGGAATAAAAGCCCCTATAATACCAAAAAATAGTGCTACTAGAAAACTACTTCCGACGACATCGGGGTAAAGACCATGATATCGGAAAGGAACACCAATAACTCCCAAATAAGTGTCAGTAAAAATGTCAGCTGCGTAAATACCAATAATGGCACCAATTATACTTCCAGTGATGGAAATCATACTGACAAAGAGTACATAACGTAAAATAATATCACGTCGTGAATAACCTAAGGCACGGCTCACACCAATTTCTTTTCGCTGAACAACGACCATTCGGTTGATAGCAATATAAACCCCAATTAAAGCTACCACAAAAATTAAGGTTGGAAAGGCCGAGGCAATTTCGGCAAAACCTTCATAATCAAGACGGAGCGCTTCTACTGGAGTCCATTTCTTTCTATCGATAGGTGATTCTAAATTATATCCCTTATCTTCTAATAAACGAACTATTTTATCCGTGATTTGATCTTTTTGCTCTTTTGAAAGCACTGAAGAAAACGTTAAGACTATTTCATTAATTTTATCAGTTGAAACACCCACTAAATATTGAACGGTGCTTAACGGCGCATAAAAAATTCCAACACGCCGAGATGAGGGTAACATATCATTCCAACCCAGACTGACAAGGGGGTATTCTGGACTTCCTGCTGAACCTACTATCTGCAATTCTGTGGTCACTGCGGGCGCATTAACAATAACTGTTGTAGGCAACGTGAATTTATAGTAATCATATAGATGTTGATCCACTATTACGTTCAATTGAGGATTTTGGGGATTCCACCGATCAGAATCAACAAAATAACGTCCATTAATAACTTTAATTGTGTTTACTGTGGGAACACGCCCATTTGTGACATTATAACCAATTATTCGACCGCGAATGAGCACATAGCTGCCGTCTTTTAATGAAATGTTGATCGGCATATCATAAAATAACCGCACTTCATAATTCTTTATGGCACCAGGAAAACGCTCTTGAATTTGTTTCATGACCGTATGGGCATCTGCAGCGTTAATCATTTCGTGTGTTGCTTGATATGCTTGAATCCAGCGGTCAGCAAGATTATAATCGTTATACGCATGGTTGTAGGTGTAGCCAAGATTCAGATAACCAATGAAGAGTGTATTAAAACTAGCAACGCCAAACGCCATCAAAATAACCAATGCTATAAATTGTAATTTGTTGCGTTTTAGATCCCGAAAGGCGATTCGGAGTAATTTTTTTTTTCTTATCATCTACTCTCACCACACTAACTGCTCTGGTGCCAGTGGTTTTTCATTTAATTGATCTTCAATTACATGTCCACTTCTTAGACGAATAACTCGATCCGCTATTTTTGCAATGTCGCTATTATGAGTCACTAGTAAAATTGTTTTTGTGTCTCTTGAGGCAATAGCTTTGAGTGTGCTCAGCACTTTTACACCCGTTTCATAGTCAAGACTTCCCGTTGGTTCATCACACAATAAAATGGCGGGGTCTTTTGCAATGGCGCGTGCAATCGCAACACGCTGTTGTTCTCCGCCAGATAATTGTGAGGGAAAATGATCAGCCTTATCTTCTAAGTCTACAGCACGTAATGCATCCAGAGCTTTTTGCCGAATCAGTTTCGGTGAAAATGAACGTTTTTTCCCATTATTTATTGGAATGCCAACTAATTCCAATCCGTATTCTACATTTTCTAACGCACTCAGAGTGGAAATGAGATTAAAAAATTGAAAAATAAACCCCACCTGGTAGCGTCGATATAATGTCAATTCTTTTTCCTTTAGTTGATGAATTTTTTGCCCATGAACGGTTATTTCGCCGCGTGTCGGTTTATCTAAACCACCCACAAGATTTAACAGTGTCGTCTTTCCAGATCCCGACGGACCTAAAATTACCACAAATTGTCCACGTTGAATCTTTAACGTAACTCCTCTCAGTGCTGTTACTTCTACTTCGCCCATTCGATAGATCTTCCAGACATCCTCCAGCATTATTATACTATCGTCCACTAGTATCACACTTCTTTTC
>WAPZ01000315.1 GCA_015520535.1 Candidatus Heimdallarchaeota archaeon | reverse complement strand
GTGAATGCTCTGGCATTTTAAAACAAACTGTGATCTTATTTGGAGAAATGTTGCCACCAGAGGCATTACAAAGAGCTCAAAACGTAAGTAAAAAGTCAGATTTATTTATTGTATTAGGTAGTTCATTAGTGGTCTCCCCAGCTAATTGGTTTGTGCTTGATAGCGACGGAAAGAAGGTTTTAGTCAATTTACAAGAAACTTTATACGATTCTGTCTTTGATCTGATCTTTCATGAGCGGATTTCAGATGTTTTGGGCACTGTTTTGTCAAAATTAAAATAAAACTTTTTACTTGCGAAAAACATTCTTTTCTCGCTCGGGACACGGGTTAAGTGCTCCTCAAATAAAACCTTTAAAAATAGATTAGAGATAGTCGAGATTGAAAAAAGTAATGATGTGTATGCAATGAAAGCTGTCAAATTTTTTGTTTCGCTACTTTTAATCTTTAGTGGCATAATCTCTATTGTTCTTGGTATTTTATCCGTGCTAATAAGCGAATCTGTTTCTACCCTAGTAGCTGAAAATTTCGGTCTTACGGGTTTAAGCAACTTTGAAATTAAACTGTATGGGTTATTTGGTATCTTTTTTGGCATTAGTATCACGGCAATGGGTGCATTTACGTTAGACAAGTTGGATGTCGGCGATAAAAGAGAAGCTACTCGATCTCAAGCACCGACCCAACATCAAATGCAAATTATTAGAGAAAATGAAGAAAAACGTCAATTAGTTATCGTTAGTGGGCAAAAAAACGAAACTGTACAAATTCAAGAGCCATACCAGAAAAATTTGCTAATTTGCAATAATTGTGGTGCGTCAAATACAAAAGATGCCTTGTATTGTGCTGAATGTGGACATCCACTGAAAAATGTTTCCAATGTTCAAAAAACGCCATCAACATTACCCTTCCCAGCAGACTCAGTTCCGAAAACGCTGAAATATGATTTACCAAAGATGATGGATGAAAACCACGTAATCATAGGTGGAATTAAATATAAACTGGCGGATTGGAACGAACGTTTTTTTGCAACCTTATATGATATTGTAATTGTTAGTGGTATCGTCTATATTGCAGGATTATTTTTCGAATTAGTCCTTTTACTATTAATTTTGGTTTTGAGATTTGGTTTGGGGGCAAACATCAATTTTTATTCCAGCTTTTTGGTTGTTAGCGGGAACACAGTTTCTATGCAAATGGGATGGTTTTTTGTGCCAATTTCTCTTTTTCCGATCCTAATACCTACATCATTATTCCTTTACTGGACCTATTTCACATATAAGAATCAACAAAGTTATGGTCAACGAATGATGAATATTTATCTGGTGACAGAAGAAGGTGGGCGTCCGACGTTTTCCCAATGTATGGTTAATGCTTTAGGAAAAATGCTATTCCCTATCGATATTTTCTTAATGTGGTTGGCATTAAATACCACTTGGCTGGATTCAGAGTTACCACGGAAGCCCATACCACCAGAAACCAATAGAAAAGGTGATATAATCTGGTATAACAATTTAAGACAGCGATTTTCACAGTTTTATGTGCGAATTTTGACAGTTAAGGATGAAGTAAGTGAAATATTTCCAAATACAAGTGAAATTATTAGTGTGTGAATTAATCGAGGTCAGTTAGTTCTTGCCGTCTGAACAAAAGTACATAGTTTGGAAGAAAATGTTCTTCAAAGAAGAAAAAGTTGTGTTTTGAATAAATTAAGTGTGCGTTGGACTTCAGCCATAAGAGTGGTATCGTCGGGATGAATTGAAGAATATCGTGCTAAGGAGCGCAGTCGATTCATAGCATACGCGATGTCATATCCAAGCGAGTACGGCGTTCTCAAGATGTGGCTACTATATTGGCTTTCTTGCATGTTATGAAGCGGGCTGGAGCTGATGTACCTGCACATTACTGCGTATGCGTTGGCAAAATCAATGAGTGGTCGAAACATATCAATTTGTTTTAAAATTTGAATTTGATCGCGATACGTGGTATAGGGGAGTTTTTCGATGATTGAGCGGATGAAGTCCCGTGAGAGAAGATCTTCATTCATGAAATATGCGAGGTCGAAGGCGATATGTCCGACGTCGGCATATTCCCAGTCTACGACGTAAAAATCTTGGGTTTGGGCATTCCATAGGATATTTCGTGATGCAAAGTCATTATGGAGCAGATTCAACCAGAAGGGGCGAGATTCTTCTATTTCGTTCCATGAAAGATGGACATCGTCTTGTTTTTCTAAATAACTAGTTAAAAAATATTCGATTTCTTGGAGATAGGGAAAAAGTATAGTGGAACCGGATTCCCCGACAAGGCAGTTTTTTTCTAGCGCGTTGATGCGGGGGCGGACAAAGTCAAACCAAAAGCGTTTGGGTGTAATTCTGGAGCCGGAATAGAGTTCTTTGATTAACGGAAGTGGGGCAGTATGGAGGGTAGAGAAAAGGACGGAGAGTGACGGAATGATAGATCTGGTTAACGGGTTTTTTTTGCGATCAACGGGTGGAGTTCGGAGAAATTCTACCGCTAAAACACGTTGTTCTTTGTCAAAAAAGTAGGGGTGTGGAGTAACGTTAAACGGTGCGAGCCAAAGCAGTGTTAAGTATTCACGTTCCAATGGGTTGGAATAGAACTCTGAATTCTTGATTTGTCGTTTCATAAAAAGAGTAATGCCGTGTGGAAGAGATATTTTGTAGTTTAAACTGACGCTTCCACCGGTGAGTGGCTGAATTTGAATGTTTTTTCGCGTAATTTCTGTTTTTTCTGTGTTTGGTAATGTTTCTTTGTGGTGATTGAGAATTTGAATAATAAATTCTTCTTCGTCAACAGTAATTTTATGCGTGCGCATTGAAAAAGTCGATCCTTTTTTCCCTTTTCCTTTTATTATATGCTATTATGTTTTCGTGTAGTGGTTAAAGTAGTGGTGGGAAGGCAAACAGTATGTAGAGAATGAGGAGTGCTAGAATGGTTAGTGAGAGGAGATAAAGTCGTGTGTCCCATTGTCGAAAGATTTCCGCGTACATGTCAGAGAACGGAGCAGTTAAGAAAAAGAGTGTCCAGACAATGGAAGTTTCTACAAGTAAGAGCATATTTGTCCATTCTTGTGTGGTAAGGGGTGGGAGTGTTATTTGTATGAGGGGTGAAATGCCAAATTGTGGGAATCCGAGGAAGGCCATAAAAGTGAAGCCGAGGCTATAGGCAATGAACGTGGTAATGGCCATGGCTTTTCCAATCGGTCGCTTGAGTTCTTCAAGAGAAATGTGAGCGTTAGCTTTTAAATCAGCAAAGCGAAATAAAAAGGGATACTGGAAAAAGAGAACAAGAAAAAAATTGAGTAAGAGAACAAATGCCGATCTTCCACCGTTTATTTGGTAGATTACGTCATAACCATACTCTCTTTTTGCGAAGTAGACCGTGAGAATGAGTGGACTCATGATAATAAGTGTGAGTATGAGTGAGAATGAGAGTATGGGTACAATATAGATGGAAATATTTAAAGCCGCTATTTTATCGGCTTGTCTTTGCGTGGTTGGATGATATACGAAAAAAAACCATAATGAAAAAATGAGAACCGTTATAATATAGCTAAGGCCAAAATGAATGAGATTTTTTATATTAAAGACACTAGAAAAACCTTGAATCAAGTTACTGGTTTTTCTTGGTGGGGTATAACTAAAAAATTCCGAAGTGGTTAGTGGTAGCGGTTTTTGTAGCGTTTCAAGGAGTTGACTACGACGTATGGCGCCAAGATTCAAGGGCACGGTATTTTGTCGCTTTAACCATGAATGGAATAGAAAGGGTGTGACTTCAAAACCATTGAAGTTATCAGCAATGAGTTGTGGATTTTGTTCAGCAATTTTTAATTGGATCGTAGGTGACGTGCTAGATTGATCTATTTTAAAGCCACAATGAATACAGAAACTACTACCTTCGGGATTTTCACCGCCACATTGGGGGCATATTCGTAAATCCCTTAATTTAGTTTTTTTCATGTGTGTTAAATTAACACCGCAGAAGGGGCAATAGTTAAAATGACTAGGAATTTCTTTTTTACATTGTGGGCAGCGAATGGTATCAGTTTTAGGTTGGCTGGGTGCTACAGGCTTGCTAGTTCTGGTGTCATGTGCTGTTGTATCGGTTTCAGATGTTGCAATATGGTCTTTGGACTGAGGTGGTGGTGTTTTTTGTTCTGAAGAGTCGTGTGGAAGTGGTGTGCCACAATTTGTACAGAAGTTAATATTAGTGGGAATTTTGCTTCCGCATTTTGGGCAATTTTTGCTTTCAGACATCTTGAGTCAAATCACTTTTTTTTTCCTTTTTAATAATTTTTGCGATTTCATGATAAAAATATGGGTAAAAGGAGGATTGATGAGTTAACGTAACTGTCTTCCACAATTTTTGCAGAATTTGTCTGTTGGAAGAACTGGGGTGCCACATTGTGGACAAAAACGGATTGGCGGTGACGTTTGAGTCGGTGTTGCGGGCTGATATGTAAAATCCTGTTGGGTACGTGAGGCTCCAAAACGTTGGTACAGATATTCTTGTTCTTTTTTAATCCTTCCTCTTGTCATATAGTAGTAAAGGCCGGCAATACCAATAACAAGAATGGCTAGCAAGAATACTATAGTGAGGGGAGTGTTTATACTTATGAGTGGAGCTTCAACGCGGAATATAGCAACATTGAAATCATAATTACCGTCAGAGTCACGTACTATGATGATGAAAACGAAGATTTGGCCTTCCATTTTCAAGTTGGCATTGAATTCGGGAAGAAGAAGTTGCCGTTCACGTGGAAACTTATAGTCGAGTGAAAATGTTTTTGTACTGTCATTATAATTCATTTTTGCGCTGTCAATAATGTATTGAAACTCTAAAAACAGATAATAATGTGTTAGAAGAACAATAGCTTGCATTTGTGATGGATCATCCAAATCATCGGCAGCGGTAAGAGAAAATTTCACCGTATCACCTAAATCAATACTTGGGATTTGATTCACGGTCGTAATTTCATCAAATTTTTGTAGTGTGATTCCATTGACCGTGCTTGCAGTTTTATTAGTGGTTGGTTCTAGATCTGACACTACAATGAACGTCCCGTCACCTTGAGAAAATAATGGTTGATTGGGATTTGATCCAAAGTTGGCGGTTACGGAGATCAAATAAAGTCCAGAGCCATAAGAAACAGGAGCTGTCCAGTTGAACTCCCATGTTGTCATACTTTCGTTTTCAGCCACTTTTTGCGGTTGAAGTGAAAGATCAGCAGAAATGTTAGTATCAGAAGGTATTACAGAAGTATCAAGCGCTTCTGGATATTCAGCTAGCGACGACTCCATAGTAATATTATAAGTGGCATTGGGACGATTTTTTGTATATATACGAATTGTTGCTGTGCCATCTGGTTTTGTTATTATTGGTACGTGCTCATTTAAATTATCCGTCCAGCTAGCAAAATTTTGATTGGTATTATCCACTGTGACCGTAATGTTAGTGATTTCCGGTGCAAAATCATAAAGAAAAGACTGTTCAAAAATTATGGTGTTTTCTTCCATGAGATAGAGTTTATAAATTCCTGTCTGATTGAAATCATCCAAAACAAGAGAAAGATATGTTCGGTTATTGGAAAGTGTAAACGTTTGTCCGGAATTGAATTGAATTGTTGTTCCATTTGGCAATTGTAGGTTAATTGTGACAGTATTTTCCTCCGTTGGGATTAGTTGGTTATTGGAATTTTTAAGGGAATAATAGGTTAAAGCAATTTCAGCGTTAGTTTGAGGTGTGACAATGGCGGGATGTGCCACCATAGTAGTATTTTTTTCCGTATATGCCAGAGTAACTCTCTGTTGTGTGAGAATATCGGAAAAGAGCCATTTGACGGTTGCGTTAAGAAGAGCTTGATAAATGAACGGTGTTGTGGATTCATCAAAAAGATTGGTGATGTTGAAGGTAAGAAACGAGTTGTAAAAGAGCAATTCAGAGCTAGAGACAAGGACTTTGCCGCTTGACGTGGTATTTTTAAATCCTGCGAGCACAATGTCTTCAGAATCTTTTATTCTTGCTATCACTTCTTGTTTTTCGCCTAAATCCATGGTAATATTTAGTGCATTACCTAATGGCCAATCAATCTCAGTAGTGTTTAATTGTTGGTAAAATAACGAGTTTTTATCAAAATAGGCAGTTTTTGTGACCGTGGAAAACTCCAATTTGAATCCAAGATCGACGGGTGGAATAAAGTTTAAGTTCGAATATTGGATACCATAGGGTTTTAACAATTCGTTTAACGACTGAAAGTCAGAATAGGGGGCAAAGCTTCCTAAGACTAACAGTTTTCCACCACGAGAAACATAGTCTTGGAGGGCTTTTATTTCAGTCTTGGTATAAGGTTGTTCGGGATCGGCGATGATGACGCCTTGATATTGTGAAAGTATGGCGAGATCAAAGGGCTGATCGTAAAAATCAAGGTCAATTCCTTGTTCGGTTAACAGTTGATACATAGTGTAATAATTTACTAAAAGGCTGTCCGAAAAATCGTTATGATATGCGTCCCATAACAACCGTAATTTGCTAGGTCGAATTGTTATATCTGAAAACGGGATCTTAAGGTTTGTTATGGAGGAATTGATTTCCAAATCGCCGGTGTATGTATCAAACGCACTATTAAGTGGAACTTTAATCTGAATGGTCACATTTGCAAAACCATTCTCTATAGTAGCGCTTTGTGTAGACAATTTTACTAAAGCCGAGATATTTCCATGGATGCCAAATTGAAGTGCGGTGGTTTTACTACTCAGAATAACGATTTGAACCGTCGTATTATCTCCGACATAACGAAGGATTTCTGGAAAGACTACTTTATTGGGATTCACATAAAAGGTATCTTGGGTGGTGGAAAGATAATCATATGCAGCTTTTATATCTAAGAAACCATTACCATAAGAGAAATAATCATAGTCATTTTCAATCATTGACTTATTTGCGGTTATATAAAGAGCTGACATTAATTGTGTTGGTTTGAGGGTGGGAAATGCAGATTTTAGCAATGCTAATCCGCCAGAAACTACGGGTGCCGCCATCGACGTTCCAGAAAATGCAATATAATTACCGCCATTTCCCGTTACGATGAATTGTTCTACAAATGAGTTATAGGCATAATCAGTAAGACTTTGTGGGCTCAGTGCTGAGATTATATTGACACCCGGAGCAACTATATCTGGTTTTACCCGTCGATCTATCGTCGGACCACGAGAAGAAAACGCTGCCACACGTTTTAGACTATCAGTCGCACCGACAGCAATGGCTTTATACGCGACAGCGGGAGAGGTTGCTGTAAAAAGATTGTCACCCGAATTACCTGCTGAAATTGATGCTACAATTCCTTGATCTACAGCAGTATTAATGGCATCATCGATGATTTTTGAGGCTTCAGAGGCTTGATATCCTAAGGACATCGAAATGATATCTACCCTAAGATTAATGGCTTTTTCAATAGCAGCTAACACTCCAGCAGGAGTTGCGCTTCCAAACTGAGATGCCGCCTTTAAATTATAAATGGACGCATTTGGTGCCATACCTTTAAATTTTGAATTTGCTATTCCTTTTCCGGCGGCAATTCCCGCTACATGTGTTCCGTGACCATGTAAATCATCCGAATTTTCTTCAAAATCATAGCCATATTTTTTCTTTACAAAAGATTCCGCATATTTAATATTATCTTTGAGATCAGGGTGATTTGGTGAGACACCAGTATCAATTATAGCAATTTTACTTCCACTTCCCGTAATTCCAAGATCCCATAACTTTTTTGCATTTGTAAGATCTGGTGGGGATAAATATGCGTCTAGCTGGTATAGGTTAAAATCGTCCGTACTTTGTCTTAATAGGGTCATAAATTTAGGAACAGCTTTGAAAGGTATATTTTCAGCTACGGTTTCTGTGCCGAATGTGTGTTTAAGTAATAACACAGCACTACTTGGAACTTTAGCATACACCACAGAAATTGTTTCAAAATATTCTATTATTTTTCCATTTAATCGTGCGATAAAATTTTGTAGGTTTATATGCGGTGGTATCTTGATGAGCACTTCTTGCATACCTTGTGGGTTCTTTTTGAGTGTGGAACTCAGTTGAGAGGAGTTTAACAAGGACTCAATATTTAAATTGGAGGTAATGACGGGAAGTTCTGATGTTTTGACCTCGTTATCGGTTATTTTGAACGTTAAAAGTAGGGATAGCCCGCTAAAGAGGATAACCAATAACATTATTCGTGCAAAAATTCGTTGCGTATTAATTTTTAGACGCCACATACTATAACCGCCAGAAATTTACATTTATTCCTATGTTAGAAACGACACTGATGTATTTAAAAGAATTTGCTTTAAGGAAAGAAAAGAAGAAAAAATTTGAAAATTATTTCACGCGGCGTTTTTTCTTTCGCCGTTTAATGGGTTTTTCTCCTTTTGGAGTGACTTCTTTCTTCTCTTTTTCGGCTTCTTTTTCCTTAATCTTACGTTTTAATTGTTCTAAGGCTTTATCCGGTGTGATTTCAGTACTTGGATTCGGACCGATGAATCTATAAATAAATCCGAGTAAAATAAAAAAGACACTAAATCCAGCTAAACCGCCAACAATTGTCAGATCGTTGAGTTTAAAAATTCGTTCAACCGGCGGTTCACTTATGCCAAGGTTTGTGTCGCTGAGAAGCCATTTTATAGAATTTTTCCAGAGTAGGGAATTATTATCAGCTTCAAACCAGCTGGTACCAAGATTTCGGACTGGTAAATCGCTGAACATGATTGTTGACCCCGAAAGAAGGACTTTAAAATCACCCACTTCTTTTGCCGCTAAGATGATTGGGCTTTCTTCTAAAAGTTGAGTGGAGCCATCCGGATAATAGACATACATCGACTTATTGAGGCTTAGAACCGGTGAGGTCGATTGAAGACTTTGTGAATAGGTGGTAATAACGGAGACATTGGTCAAAATTTCGTGGCTGTTGTTTCCTTTCGGGATTGCCGTGCGTATAATATATCCTTTAGGATCTAAACCGCAGGTATCACATACGACCACGTCGGGTTTTTCGTCAGCACTACTCACGGATAAAAATTCAATTCCAGTTATCGAAAGATAATCATTTAATAAAATATTATTTAAAATCTGTGGTCTTCCGATAATTGAATTGTTCTCAGAATACGGATTGGAAAGAAGAAACATGCCTTTTCCGTAGTTTTTAAACCATTCACTAATGGCAAAATATTCGGCATCGGAATAGGACGCATTTTCACCGGGATTAGTAATAATAAGGACATCAACCCCCGCAAGGATGGTTTCATTGAGTGTCCCATGAGTAATTCTAATCTCAATACTTTGAGTATCATTAATTTTCATTTCTTTGAGGGCTTCAATAGCTTTGCTATAATACGTTTCATTAAAAAATTGATTATGACCAAAATCAAACAAAATCACTATTGGTGGGCTTTTTTCGTCCATTATGACACCACTTGTCGGATAAAGTGATGTTACTACCATAATTATAATGCCAAGACTCACTATAATTCTTTTCTTTGATGCTTTGAGACCCAGAAGGTTTTTCATAGATTCCATTGCAAACACCGCTCATATTTTGACCTTTTTACCTCAATTTATCCATTTTCTCTTCTGTTAAAATCTCTTGCTTCTTCACATGAGGATATCCTTTCAGAACTATGATTTTTAGCATTTTTTTTACTCATTAAATAGTTAGTTTCATATTAATGTCGATCTAGCCTTTTTTTCACGCCACTAAAAAGTTTTCAGTTTTTGTTCTCTTTTCCAACACAACATTTTTTAATAGCTGCTAAAAGTGCCGTTACGTATCAAAAATGGAGGATACATGGCAGTGGTACGATATGTAGGGTTCTCAATCCCTCCACTTTTAATTGAAGGAAAAGCTGAATTGCCAGTGGGTTTGGGAAGCCTAGTCTTAAGTTCTCATGGGCTGCAGTTGGTAATAGACAAGAAAATCAGAAAAGAACGCCAACTTAAAGAAAAATATGATTTTTTGGTATTTAGTAAAGAAGGATATTCCTTAGTTGTTGATGATG
>WAPZ01000314.1 GCA_015520535.1 Candidatus Heimdallarchaeota archaeon | reverse complement strand
GTGACACTCCGTATCTAGTGCCTTGGAGAAATAACAATTTGTATGCAGATTCTAACGATAAATACATTTTTATGCTTCAGATGTGAAGGATAAAGAGGAATATTTTAGCATTTAGATAACAAATTTCATGGTAAATGCAATTAAAATTAAAATTATTATTTATTATTATGTGAAGGAGACGGAAGAAGAATGAGTGAAGACACAACGATAGAATCTGGTGTTACTTATCGAAAAGACATCGGAACTGTGCTTCTAAAGCTCTTCGATGAAATTATTACCGTGCAACGACGCGAACTTCAAGACACATTTGATCGAATGCTTCGTAGTACAGCTGCTGAGGCGTCGGCTGGCGGTGGAACCTATATCCCAGTAAATAAAGTCAATGGCTTATTAACTAAATTAGGTGAGTCCCTTATTAAAGTTCATCAAGAGGCTATGAACCGCGATTCCATTAAATTGGCAAAAAAAATTCAAGCACTTGTCAAAGAACAACTGGAAGGATTAAGAAAAGACATAAATGATTTACGTGCAGCTTTACAAGGCAAAGAAGAACACATTACACGCCTCGAAGAGTCTTACTATCAACTTCAAGAAGAATATAAACAAATGCTCACCGAATATGAAGACATGAAGAAAAAATTTGCCCCCTATCAAGAAAAAGTCACACAATATGAAGCTCAAATCGCACAAATGAATCAAGAGATGGATAAAAAAATCGCTGAAGTTGAAAAGGATTGTGACCGCCGATTACAAGCCTTACAAAAAGAATGGCAAGAAAAATACCTCCAAATGGAAGAATATTATAAGCTCAAATTGGCGGAATTAACGATCTCGCAAACAAAAACGGAGACACAAGAACAAACTCAAGAACAAACGCCAACCCAACCGCAAACGCGAACACAAACTGCCGCTGCAGAAACAGAAAAAGGTGAATCTACATAAATGACCGCTGACATTGCTGATACAAAATATAGTAATGAGCGAACATATTCAAACCATTCTTCTGGTATGCAAATGCGTAAAACTAGCGAACTTTCCGTTAAACATGAAACGTTACGGAAAAGCTTTCATTTATTTGTATTATTACTTCCATTTTTACCATTACTTATCCCCCTCGTACTTATGAAAATCTTCTTTTTTTTCGGATGGCTCATGTGCTTTCCCATCGAAGCATACCGTCTCACACATCCCAATCTCTGGATTAATCGCGTCACTCGTCTCAGTGAACAAAAAGGTCTTGCTAATTACCCTTTTACCATAGGTGCATGGACCATTATTATCCTTGGGGTAAATGTTTTCTACCCCTACTTTGTGGCCGTGCTAGCAATAACACCCTTTATGCTCGGTGATGCTACTGCTGCTATCATCGGAAAACGATATGGACAACATCGTTTCCCCTTCTGGAAAAAAAAGACCATTGAAGGCTGGATCGCCGGTATGACTCTCTCATTTCTGCTTGCCTTATGGATACTCTCTCTTATGAACCCACCATTAATATATACTGCGGTGATTCCACCATTACTGCTCGGCCTTTATGATCTTCCCGAAAACTTGCCACATTGGTATTCTGATAATGTGGGTGTCCCCCTCTTAACCGTCGTCTTCGTAAGCCTCTTTATGCTTTAAAATTCAGCCGATCACTTTTTATTTAGCTAAAAAAGATATTATTTTTTAAAATAGTAGGGATAAAATAAAGAAAGAAAAAATTTTGGTGCTATTTATAGTAGTTGTGTTAGTTTTATCAGGCTGTTCCCTCTTTCCATCCAGAGAGATATCTTTCTTGTTCCGGCGTGAGCTTTTCTAGTTGTATACCAAGTGATTCGCATTTAAGCATGGCAACTTCTCTGTCAATTTCCTCCGGTATATTTAAAACTTTTCCTCCAAGGTTCTTTAATTCATCACGGTGGTCTGCTATGTATTTTGTCGCCAAAGCTTGATCTGAGAACGATAAATCCATTACCTCTGACGGGTGACCTTCAGCGCACGCTAAATTAACCAATCGTCCTTGTGCTAACAAAAAGAGCCGATGACCATTAGGTAACGTGTAAGCATCAACTAATGGCTTTACCTCTTCCACGGAGGTTGCTATCTCTTGGAGATCAGTAAGTGAAATTTCGACATTAAAATGTCCTGTATTAGCCAAAACAACACCGTCTTTCATCTTTAAAAAGTGTTCTTTTCTTAAAACATCTTTACATCCGGTGGCGGTAACAAAAATATCACCATATTGTGCAGCTTCCGCCATTGGCATAACTTCAAAACCTTCCATTGTAGCTGTCAGTGCGCGGTGGGGATCAATTTCAGTAACAATTATTCGTCGTGCACCTAATCCGCGCGCACGTAAAGCAACACCGCGGCCACAATGTCCATAACCCGCAACAACTACGACTTTGCTTGCAACTAAGTCACCCGTTGCACGAATAATACCATCCCACGTTGACTGTCCGGTTCCCCAAATGTTGTCAAATTCCCACTTTGTTGGGGTGTCATTGGTTGCAAAAATTGGATATTTTAATGCTCCGTCTTTTTCCATCGCTCTTAGACGAATAACACCCGTAGTGGTCTCTTCGCAGCCCGCCCATACGTTTTCAATCCATGAAGAATCATCGCCTAATATCTTACGGGCAATTTTAACTTCTTCGGCTTCTTCTTCGCCTCGTGCTAACTTATGTAACAATCCAACTAAGTCAGCACCATCGTCCACTGTTATCTGCGGTTTTGCGGCAATGACATTCGCGATTGATCTATAATATCCTTCGGTATCCATTCCTTTCCATGCAAAGACATGAACACCACGTTCAGCTAACGCTGCTGCCACGTCATCTTGGGTGGATAGTGGATTTGATGCAGCTAAATAGACAGTTGCTCCGCCAGCAAGCCACGCTTCGCATAATTGAGAGGTTTCTTTTGTCACATGGAGACACGCTCCGATGGTTACTCCTTTGAACGGTTGTTCTTTCTTAAAACGTTCTTTTATTTTTTGAAGGACGGGCATTCGCGCTGCTGCCCATGCCATTCTTTTATGGCCTAATTCTGCTAAAGCCATGTCTTTGACTTCATAATCACTTGTTTTTTCTGTTTTAACCATTTTCATCACCTTTTTGTTTTTACACTTAATGTGTTCAGTTTATAGGGCACTCGTGTGAGTGTCACTTTTTCCTTCTGTTATTTTGTCTCTTTTCCCAAAAAATCTTCTAGCGTTAGGTCACTCCGTGGTAGTCGCAGTGTTTTATTCAGTTGTGGTACTTTGACCCCACGATAAAATTCGATTAAATAAAAAGCTGCAGAACTTATCCAACTGCATTTAACGTCGTATGCAGTTTCTGGAAGTTCAGATAAGGGTGGTAAACTTTTGAACAGAGAATTAATTCTGGCAGCTTCCATACCATAAGAAGAATTCTGCAACCAGGGAGCCACGCCTTCGTCACAAATCACGACTTTTCCTTGGGGTTTTGTTACCCGTACCATTTCATGTAGCATTTTTCTTTTGTCACTGATGCTATTAATTCCGCCAAAATGAAGCACGGCATCAAAAGTGCTATCAGTAAAAGGAAGATTTAATGCATTTCCCAAAACAAACGTTATTTTATTGGGAGTAATGTTCTTACTTTTAGTCTTTTGTTGGGCAAAATATATCATTGTTGGTGAAATATCTAAGGCAAAGATTTTTCCGGGGGCGTGGACTTTTTCTGCAATCAACGGAAGATTTGATCCCGTGCCACAAGACACTTCTAACACGTAAGAATCGGTCTTTAACTCTAATTTTTCCACTAAAAGTTTTCGTATTTTTAATTCTTCCGCAAAAAATAGATTAAAGAGCCATGAAATGAGTTCGTCGTATTGTTCAGCTCCCATTTCTTCGTCGTACTCATCCCATAAACGGGTTGACTTCATGGTGTCCGACATCGGCAATCTCAAGTCAAGTACACCGTTTTTAATCGCGTACGTTTTGCCACACGAACACACTAACGTCTTTAATGTTGAATTTATGGCTGTCGACACTTCAGCTTCTTGTAACGTCAATTGATTTCCGCAATGGGGACATCGTAAAACTTTTAATATGGATTGTAGCATCAAAAGCTCCTCAATGAACATTTTCCTTTTTTAATTACAATCACAGCATTTTTTTGGAGCTTAAAGATTTTTTGATCTTTTTGTCTCTGGGAGCATCACAAAATAATAATTAAATGAAAAATAAAAATTGATATCGGCTTACGAGTTTAGAAATTCAAAGGGATACATGTCTAAGTCGAAATTAATGATCCTTTGTGTAATATCAACATAATTCATGACCACACTGTCTACAATTCCATCAATGTCACCTTTAGCCACATCTTCCGCTGTTGTTATAAAGACATCGCATTCTGTAATGGGTTTTCCGATGGTTGACACCAACGCCACGGTGTTTTTCACACCCAATTCTTCGTAAATTCGACGGGCAATGAGTGTCGCCCAAATGTTATAAAAATTCCCTACATGCTTGTTTGGATTTTTTCCCGCAATAGCTTCCAATGTTTGTGGACGGTACGGGGCAATTACGCCAGTAACACGATTCCCACGACCAACTGCACCGTCATCTCCTTGCTCTAAGCTCGTTCCCGTAACTGTAAGGTAAAAACTCTGTTTTTCGTCAATATCGGCAGTATTGACAAAAATATTTTCCTCGGGAAGTTTTGTAAAAGCCATCACTTCTTCTTTTAGTTTTTCACGTTTTTCAATATAATCTGTGGCTGAAAACACATGTTTTGCTACAAATGCTGCTGCGACATTCAATACAATTTCTGAATCAACTCTACGTGCCATAATTTTTATGTCCGGTCCTAACCATGGATTATTTTTACGATATTCTTTATTAAGATGCGTTTCCAAAGAAGTCACTAAATTTTCAACCGTTGAAAGTGGTGCCCATGAAGTCGCAAATGAAGTGTCATTAGCATGTGGAATTTCCCCATTATATTCAAAATTGCTGATCAAGTCCGAAGAACCACGTTTCACCTCATTGACATCAAATTGGTATTCCAAATCCGGAACCACTCGATCGAACACATATGAAATCGAATCCTTTGCCAACAAATATAATGGGACTTTAACTAGTGTTTTTCCGCCATTGGCAACGAATTCACGAATGGCACGGCCAACAAAGGACACATGGACGGGCTCTGTCTGTTTCCCGCCACCGAACGTTACCTGTGCATTACCACCGCTTATCACTACTTTATCAATGTTATGATGGGCAATACCACCAAATTTTTTTTGCGTATAGCGAGAATAAAAACTGCTTATTGCTACGGCTATACTATCAGTAATGGAGTCCGGATGTCCCATTCCTTTCCGTTCTACAATTTCAATCTTGTTTTGATCGACATCAAAACGTGTATCCTTTTGTATATGTATTTGTCCCTTTACCATTTTTTATACACCAAATTTTTTGTTTTAATCATTCTATTAGGCATTAATTTTATTTCCTTCATTTTTTGTAGTAAGCTTAGGAGCAATAACTTTAGGAGACGAATTAATATCAGTAATGGCCTTAAAATTTTTTGAATTCCCTATTGTGTAAATATGAATCCATTTACACCCTCGCTCTTTTAAATCTGAAAAAATTTCAGCGGCTATCCGATTCCCTTCCATAACTTCTTCTTTCACTGACGGTTGCATTTTCAGCCGCTGACGATATTCTCCCGGACACGGTAAGCCAAAGAGTTTAATTAAACGCAAGCGTGCGGGAAGAATCCCAGCTGCTATTGGTATTTCAATATCCAGATTATCAATAAACTCAAAATAATAATCCGGATTATAGATCGCTTGAGATAGAAAGAACTCTGCCCCGTGTTGCTTTTTCTTTACGGCGGACTGCAACTGCCTTGTACGAATTTCTATTTTTTTGTCATGTAAAAACTTATGCGGATTAGGATCAATAACACTGCCAACTGAAAATTTGGCGTGTGGAAGCGGTTCTGGAAACTCACCTTTTTCCCAAAGCTTTTTAAGACCCGAAGTGAGAAACTCAACCCTTCCTTGTGTCAAATAAGCTACAAAACTCAATATCTCAAACCCATCTCTAAAATACCCCGGAATCTTTGGACCACGTGGATCACCAAGAATTGGCAACAGACTCTTGATTCCAATTTGGTGGGCATCAAGCACATGCTTATATGTGTCAAACATACTGGTTCTCGTAGTCAAATGCAAAATAGTGTCTACTCGTTTCTTAAAAATCTTCTGGGAAATTTTCTGGACCTTTTTTGCCATCGTCATCGAGGAAATTCGCCACACCGAACGATTTGTTATGCTTAAAAGATCCACATGGTCCACATAGTTTCGTAGTTCCATCTCAATAAAACGATCCGGATCCATAATAAACGACAAACTTCCCGCTGGCGGCTCGATCTCTACGCTAAGTGTGAAACGACTTCCCACTGTTATCCCTCAATCTCATGGCGCGCCAGTTCTGCTCCTTTAACCATGTTTTGTAACAATTTATGGGCAACTGGCAACGAACGCTGCCGCAACCCACAATCCGGTGCCGCTAAAATCAAAAGCGGATCTTCTATAATGTGCTTATTGATATATAATAGACGATCACGGATAAGTTCTGGTGACGTTTCATGATCCGTATGCACTGGCAACACGCCTAACGCTATCCGTGCTTTAAAGCCCGTTTCATAAAGCGTTTTCAAAGTCTTGGCATGTTCGGCATACGCCGGTCGAGATTCATGCGTTACACCTAACGACCACCCATCACGATTGGCAAATTCCAACGAAAGCGCTCCCAAACGATCCAATTCCGGTAATATGGGCCATAAAAGTGTGTAATCACTAAAACAGTTATGAATTGACAGCACCACATCGGAACTCAAATGCCCACGTATCTTAGCTACAAAATAGTTCCACGCGTCCACAAACGACTCCACATGTTCCGGATACGTAGTCAACGCAGGTTCATCAAACTGCAGCCATTTTGCCCCAGCTTTCAGCAACTTTATCGTTTCCGGAACAAATACTTCCTCCACTAACTCAAATAATAAGTCATCAAAATCACGACGACCACGTAACGTCCACTCGGCTACCGTGTTAAAAGACGTTAAACAAACCTTCAATGGCTTGGTCGCAAATTCTCTCGCCCATTCAAATTCTTCAACATAAATCGATCTCGAAGCATCATAGGAAATATCACCAACACAGATGCCCGGCCGCCAAAAATTGTAATCAAACGATCTAATATGACTTAATAACTGAATACCAGAAACTACTTCATTGTCAATCACGTGCTGATACATCTCACGACGAACCCATTCGCCCGCATCCACCAAATCTATACCCGTACTTTCTTTATACGCAACATTTAATCGCACGCGCCATCGGTTAATCGTGCGATGATAATCTACGTCATTGACTCTTTCTGGTCCCGCGCTCTTTAATAAATCAACTAATTCGGCGGGAACTTCTGTCTGTCCAATCAACTGAAAAAACGTACGTAACTCTTCGAAGTCATTCTCCCTTAATACCTTGTTCTGACTGGCTTTAATTAAAGGATTCGGTTTTCTTAAACTCCCCACTTCATGGGTTAAAAACACTCGATCGTCTAATACCATACTTTATTCCACCTCTTTGACAATCTCACTCAACTGACGTAACTTTGCATCCGCAATCGGTCGTGGAAGATATTCCAAACCCGTGTTAGGAGCCAAAAGCAATTCTTTTGGACTCAAAGAAAAAAATACGTGCACAATTTTCCTTAAAAATTCGCTATTCGAACTATCCAATGCTCCAGTTTCCGTCGGAAGATAATTCTGCGAATCTAATAGCCCAACTTGCAAAACCTTTCCTTCAAAATCAAATTGTGATAACTTAACCACATTCGTTGACAACACATCGATTCCAATCCCGTCTACTGGCAACGTCAACAAATATTTCAATTGCGGCAACACATCAGCAAAATACGTGTTTACAATCACTTGGCGATTCGATGTCGTACCTTCAATAAACTCATACGCTGTTTTCAATGCCGAACGATAACGCCGAGAAAAACGCTGCCACACCAGTAAAGGCTCATCAAATTGAAGTTCCACATAATTTGGCGGAAGCTTCTCCACTTCTTGACTCAAAAAACGCCCCGCATCAACAAATAATTCCGAATAATCTTTGTAAACGCCTTGCTTAAAGGCATAACTGCTATCTATCAACAACGATAACGTAATTGGTCCCGGAAGCACAATTCGACTCTTTTTTTCCCGCAGCATTTCGTGGGAATAGGAAGACTTTTCCGAGATACTATGCCTATCCTCTAAAAGCACGCGAGACTCTTCCGGGAAACGTTCTATTAACGTCGGCCGTCGGTAAAACGTGTTGGTATAATGCCAACGCACAATTGGTAAGTCTCCTAAATTTTCATACGACTTCAAAGCAGGTAAACTCCGTGTAAAAGGACGAATGAGATCTTCCAATCCTAAGGAACCACTTGAAAAAACCGAAAACCCTAATTCTTCTTGAAGAGAAATTAACGCTTGTAAATCGGCTTCAAACTTTTGCTGAGCACTCTGCTTCAAGTCACGTCCATACTTGTAATCCAAAATCTTTTGGATTACCTCTTCTGACAACGGATGTGTCCCCGAAATTACACTTCGTAGTTCAGTCATTTCATCACCTATTCTCACACAAAAAATAATTCCTATTCATTCAACCGTTTTGTACATCACTATATTAGATATTTTACTAAGATATTCCTATTGGAATAACGAAAACACCGATTTTTGAAATGTAACGAAATTTTTTGCCAGAAACGTAAAATATGATGTTGATCATTCAAAAAACATGTCAAAAAACTAAAATTCGCAAAAAAATCCAATTCTAAAAGAAAGAAAACTGAATTCTGTAAAATCTGCCAAAAAAACTTTTATCTTAAATCCTCACGGCACTCTTTAACTATCAAGCCTTTTACATAGTCACTGAAATTGTTCCATGAACAAAGGGGCTTTGTGTAAAAAAACACGCATTTTATATTCCTTAAAAAACTTTTTAGTCTTTCTTACGCGTTTGCTTATCTTTTGCCTTTTTACTCTGATTACTTCTCTTTTTTTGGAAATTTTGCGGTTTTTTCTCTTTTTTCTGATACTTTTGTTGCTTATTCGGAATTTTTCCACGACTTTTTTTCTCAAAATTGTTATACTTGGCTTTCGGTTGTCTAGAATACGACTTTTTGCGCGGTCTACGTTTTGGAAAGGAACGTCGCTCCTCCGTTACATCTATAACAACTGGTTCCTCCTCATCCGGATAGTCCTCGCCAATATAGTTACCATTTGCATCAATAAACCCCAACTCTTGAAGTAATTCTATTGACGATTCATGTACAACACCGACTTCGGCTTCCATTTCTTGTCCCGACGTCGCATCTGTGTTCTGCGCACCATACGTCTCTTTTTCATCAAATAGCATGAGTTTCTTCCGCGCAACTAATATGTGATATATTTTCTTTTTTGGTATCCAAATTACTTTGCCTTCCTTTTCAAGCACAAAAGGAACTTGCTCTTTCAAAAAAACACGAACTACAATAGAAATCGTTACCTCTCTTTTCTTCGTAAAACGAGTATGTATAAGAAGCAACCACGGTTCTAAATGCTCAATATTATCTATCGCAAAGGTCGACGTAATGAGCTTGTGTGGTTCAGCCCGGTCCTCCACTAAAAAAGTAAAATAAAGATTTTCATCGCCAAATTTCTCGCGTATTCTTCGAATTACCTCAAGCCATGCCCGAGCCGGCACTTCCACAGTTAGCATTCTTAGTCAACACCATTCCACATATTTATTTTTATTTGACATCTGTTTGAACACAAAAACATCTAAGCATTCAACGTGCTCCCATTATTTTTAAATTTAATGGTTAAAGAATCTAAGACCTTTAAGCATTCAGCATCATAAAGCCTTCAAATCATCTATATCCCATACATAGTAACCCTTTTCCCTAATCATGGATTTTCCTTCAATCTTTTTTCCTATAATACCAAATTGCTTATTTTCACATATGAACGCATCCATTTTTCTCTCTAACGATTTTATAATTTGATGTGCACGCTTAGCTGAAAGCTCGCTCCATTTTACTTCAATAAAAAAGCATCTATTGTCCAACGTAACACCAACAATATCAATTTCAGTATCTTTATGCCACCAGCGTCCAACCTCTTTAAAAGGTGCTCTAATCAACTTTTTTAAAAACTGCTCCCGCATTAGAGACTCAAAAACAGTACCAATATAGGACTCAAAATCTCGATTAAAAACAACCAGATACTCCTCCATCTGATTACTCTCTAGCAAGTATTTGAACGGAAAAATAAAACGAAACCAAAACGCAAAATAATTATCAGAAAAATAATACAATCCCTTTTTTGAACGTATTTTTTTCTTTACACTCACGTTGACTGGAAGAACTTTTTTAATTAATCCTAAACGCTGTAATACCACCAAATATTTAGAAACAAGGCTTTTATCTAAATTTGTCTCATTAACTATCTCTCCATAACGATGCTTTCCAGCGGCAATAGCTTGTAAAATGGCAAAATAATTATTAGGCATCCGCAACTCTTGCTTCAACAGCATTTCTGCCTCTTCATACAAATAAGAACCCTTTGTGATCACATTTTTTCGTAAATTCTCTTCAAAGGTCAGCATTGGATCCAACTTTGTTAAATAGCCTGGTGTCCCACCTACAATACCATAAAACTTGACATGTTCTGAAAAAGTGTGCTGTGGAAAAAACGCTTTCAAATATGAAAATTCAAGTTCCTCAACCTTCCATTGTCCCGTTCGTCTGCCATAAAGTGGACTTTTATATCCAAGCACTTCGGTTTCCATCATCCCAATACTAGATCCACAAAGAATCAACATAACATCATTTCTTTTTCTAACCATTGTGTCCCAAATCTTTTGAAAAATCGAGACAATAGGACGATAGGCGCTAATCAAATAAGGGAACTCATCTATTATGATAATAACTTTTTCTTTCCCTTTTCTATTCAAAAATTCACTAAATAAGCTCTCCCATGTCTCAAATCGTGCTAATTCAAAGAGCGAATCCTTCAGATAACGCGCCATCACTACCTGCAATGACCGAAGATTTTCTTCAATTGGAACTTCTGTTGCCAAAAAATAAACATGTGGATGTTTCCTCGAAAACTCTAACACTAGTTCGGTCTTTCCAATTCGTCTCCGCCCATAAATCACAATCAATTCAGAAGTCTTACTATTATATCTGCTTTCTAAAAATTCTAACTCCGCATTTCTATTGATGAATCGCATTTGTTGAAACATAAGTATCATACTCTTCTTTCAACTTTTGGACATCTTTTCCCAAAATCACAACTATCTTTTTAACTT
>WAPZ01000313.1 GCA_015520535.1 Candidatus Heimdallarchaeota archaeon | reverse complement strand
GATATAATGGTTTTTCTTTCACTTTTTCATTTTTTAAAAAACAAAGATGTTAATTATTTTATTGGTAAAATTCTCATTTTCTCTATACGCTACTTCAAATCTAATGGCATAGTAACTCGTACATTCCATTTTTTGACCCACACAATTCTGTCGACCCCATATCTGATAAAAGGATCGTTTTCAGCGATTTTTTGAGCTTCGGCATCAGATTGTGCTAAAATGCAAACTAAACCGCCAGACTTATCCTCAAAGCCACCAGAGACAACAAGACGTTTTTCTTGTGCCAAGTGATTTAGATATTCTAAATGAAGTGGTACTATAGGCTCCTTTTTTGAACGTTCCGTTATTGGCTCCAATAAATATACATAAGGCCTTAAATCATCAGAAATTTTTCGATCATTCTCTCTTTGTTCTGAATTTTTCATACACGATCCCTTTAATCATTATTGAGGCTTTATTCTAACAAACTAGAGGAGGAAAGAAAAGATAAAATAGTCAAGGAAACTAAATAAGAAAAATATTACACTTAATATTCCATTCGTCGTAAAAAAGGCCAGATTTATTCGAGAAAAATCGTTTTCTTTGACAAGTGATTGTTCGAACACAATACCCAGTGCAAATAGAACTAAACCAACGTAATAAATGATGTTCATGTGAAAGGAAAGACCAACCAAGGCTAGAAAGATTATTGACAATATATGCGAGCTGCGGCTAATAATCAGGGCAAACTTTACGCCAAAAAACCGCGGTATTGAATATAAGTTGTGGGCTTGGTCAAACTGCATATCTTGTAAGGAATAAAGAATGTCGAAGCCCCCAACCCAAAAGACTACCGCTACTGCTAAAAACAAGATCGGAAGCGTGATTGTGCCTTTTAATGCTAACCAAGCACCTAATGGTGCACCCGCAAGTGCTACCCCCACCCAATAATGTGTCAACCATGTAAAACGCTTTGTATGGGAATATCCTAAGGTCACGGCTAGAAAGGAGAAAATGAACAGCCAAGGAATCTTTAACATGACACTTGCCGTTAAATACATGAAAACCGTAATTAGTAGAAAGATCCATGCTTCTTTAAGGCTAATTTTTCCCGTAACTAACTCACGATTCTTTGTTCTCGGATTTAACGCGTCAATATCACGATCCATTATTCGATTATACGTTAATGCCGCGCTTCGGAGAGACACCAATGCGAATAATATCCAAAAAAGTTGTTCCGCACTAATGGGAACCGATGTTACCGCAGCTAAAACCACAGCGGTCAATGCAAATGGTAAACTAAAAACGGTATGGCTAAGCCGAATTAGATGAGAAAATGCCACAAGTTTTCCCCAAATAGAAACTAGTGGGGAAGTCTTTGAATGATTATTTAAAACAACCATTAGTTTCACCACCACATTATTAGAAACACACGTGTCGATGAATTTATTTATTCTTCTTCCTCCACTTCAGTATCATCATCAAATTCCAGGAGTTCTGAGAGCAGTGGTCGATTTTTTTCATATATGGTGGAATATTCGAAGACTAAGGGTGGTAACTCAATGCCATATTCTTGCCACCGTTGATCCACTTTTTGTTTAACCGCGGGAGACATTTCAATTTTTTCTGGCCATGGGCGATCAAAGCCTTCTTCCGTCCACTTTCTGGTAGCGTCAATTCCCATTTTGGAGCCAAATGCAAATAACCGGCTTGAATGATCCAACGCGTCAATGGGTCCTTTTGTGAAAATAATGTCACGTTCCGGATCAATATTATTGAGTGCCACCCACCATGCCTCACGTGGATTTTGAACATTGACATCTTCATCGACCACCACCACGATTTTGGAAAGACTCATCAAGCCCATCCCAAAGATGCCGTTAATCACTTTAAAGGCATGACCGGGATATTTTTTCTTAATAGCTACGAAAACTAAGTTGTGAAAAATACCTTCTGGTGGCATATGATAATCAACCACTTCTGGTAAGAATATTTGCAAAAGTGGCAGAAATATGCGCTCCGTTGCATATCCGAGATAGTAATCTTCTTGTGGGGGGACACCGACGACAATTGTCGGATAAATTGGATTTTTTCTCATGGTAATTCGTTCCAAATGGAAATAAGGATAATAATCGGGCAACGAATAGAAACCAGTATGATCACCAAACGGCCCTTCCAGTCCTAATTCTTCATTTGGGTCGACATAGCCTTCTAAAACGATTTCAGCATACGCCGGGACTTCAAGTTCTCCATTGATCGTTTTGACCAATTTGACTGGTTTTCCACGGAGAAAACCCGCAAATAAAAATTCATCAATTTCTGGAGGCAATGGTGCTGATGCGCTATACATCGTGACAGGATCAGCACCTAACGCTATAGCAACGGGTATTTTTTCTCCACGTTG
The DNA here is from genome assembly GCA_015520535.1 of Candidatus Heimdallarchaeota archaeon. GTDB lineage: Archaea > Asgardarchaeota > Heimdallarchaeia > Hodarchaeales > S146-22 > S146-22. The sequence goes on along the minus strand of WAPZ01000313.1, from coordinate 1,426 downwards.
TTTTGCCATTTGAAAGTGTTCGTTTCCACCTTTGTGAAGTTGCCAATGAACAAATAACGTATGTGAATCCACTTTTTGAAGCCGATACATACCAATATTTCTTATACCAGTCTCGGGATTTTTAGTTATCACCATCGGTAACGTGATAAAAGGTGCCGCATCTTTTGGCCAGCACGTGAGAATCGGTAAAAGATCTAAATTTGCCTTTTCACCTTCTAATACAATTTCTTGGCATGGCGCTTTTTTTACCATCCTCGGCGGAACTGTGGCTAATTCCTTTAATTTTCCCAAGGCACGGATTTTTCCAAAAACACCTTTTGGTGGTTGAAATTTAATTAATGCCGCTAATTTTTGACCTAATTTGTTTATATCATCTACTTGAAAGGCATAGTTCAATAATTCAAAATTGCCAAATAAATTAATGGCGACGGGAATAGAAGAACCCTTCACGTTTTCAAAAAGTAGTGCGGGTCCCATTGATCTAGTGACACGCTGTACAATCTCTGTTATCTCTAAATAGGGATCAACTTCAACTTTAATTCGCTTTAATAATCCCGCCGCTTCAATTACTTGCAAATAACTTCGTAAATCTTTATACGCCATTATACATCCCAACTATACTATATTTGTTGCCATTCATCTACCCTTTATTATTATAATACTGAAGGAGGGAAAAAGGAACAGTAACCGTGCTGTTGTTTGTAGTTTGGGACATAACTAGAGAGTCTTTTGTGAGAGTAAACAAGGTATTTTTGATTTTTTCTCGAAACTTTCCAGCATCAATGATTTTTTCAACGATTAAAGGAGATTTTACATTTGGTTTATTCAAAAAAAGCACTTGATCTGCTAATTTTGCCGAAATTTCTATATAATGATTCACCATTAATACGGTTATTCCAAAATTCGCCTTAATCATTTCAAGAAGCCTTAAGAGTTCTTCAATGACAACGACATCCAAATTATTGAAGGGTTCATCTAAAATCAATACCTCGGGATTGGTAACCAATGCCCGCGCGATATTGACTTTCTGCTTCATTCCACCCGACAATTGATGCGGAAACAATTGTGATGCGGTATGAAGATCCAAAAGTTCCATAATCTCGGAAATTCTTTGTAATTGTTCATTTCTAGGAACTTTTTGAACTTTAAGCGCATATGCTATATTATCTACCACATTTTTCCAAGGAATAAGACGCGGTTCTTGAAAAACAAAGCCGATTTTTGCCGCCGTTTGATACGAAGGCTCCTTAGATGGGGCTTTTGGAGACACGTTAATTAAAACCTTTCCTTGTTGAAAGCCTTCCAATCCCGCAATCATGCGAAGCAAGGTGGTTTTTCCCGAGCCATTCGATCCCATAATCACGGTAAAGGAATTTTTTCTGATGCTTACATTAAAATTGCGGAATAATACTAATGAACCGTATGT
>WAPZ01000312.1 GCA_015520535.1 Candidatus Heimdallarchaeota archaeon | reverse complement strand
GTAGAGGAAGGGAAGCTCTACTGGCCGGATGAACACATACGTTAAAAGTGTGATAATGTGGATAACAGCTAGTACTGCAATAAAGGATATCATCAACATGCCTCTTAAAAGTATTTTTTCATTCGTTTTACTTATTAATTAAATTAAGTTAAAATAATGGTCCTTGTTCCTCTTCTTCTGCTTCCTCATCTTTTTTAGATGAAATGATCCGTAAAGAGTCCGCATGTATGGTGATAGGAATTATGACGGGATTATCAAGGAGATCAACGGTAATTTCCTCGCGTGCATGTGAGATTTCGACGACTCGGGCACGGCTTCCTCGTAACGGTCCGGAAACAATTTCAACAATATCACCTTTTTTGATTTCCTTTATGATGGGTTTCGGAATCAGTAGGTGTTCTAGTTCTTCTAATTTAACTCTTCCGACTGGTTTGCCACGAATATTGGGCACGCCATTAAGAAGATCCGGTATGACGTGACGATACGTTTCAATAAAGATATACCCACGAACACGATCCGGAACGATAATGCTTTTGACATCAAAATGATTTTTTTGAATTCTGAGTTCTAATAAGTTAGCAACCGTTAATTCTTTTCCAATAACCGTCTTAACGGTAAAAATTTCGGGTTTTTTTCCGTGTTCCGGCATTATTTTCTACACTCACCACATTTGTCTGCCCTTACTGGTTGTAACATTCTTATCGGTTTTGTTCACTGCTATGTTCGTTAAGATTCTGCTATTTTACTTGTTTAATTGTAACGCTGTAATTGTCATTCGAATTAAAAAACCCGTAATGCCTAAAACAAGGACACCGACAAAAGTAATTTTAATTATAAGCCAAACTTCATCCCATTTCGGCTTTTTTGCTATTTTAAGAATTCTAATCATTTTTTGCATCATGCTCATTCGTGTAGCCATAACTGTTCGCCTCTGTATCGCTTATAGGTTCTGTGTATTAAATAAGACGTAGGACTAATTAAATGCTCACCAAATATACGTTTTTATTTCTAACTTAAATATGGTTCGTGATAAAAAAGAGCACAATAAAAAAAGGATAATATGAGTCCTATTTTTTAAGTCTAACTATAATTGCTTTAGACGAGCTTGGAAGAGATTTAACCAGCGAGCAGCTTGTGCTTCTAATTCTTGAAGGTCTTTCTCTGAAGGAATGGTGCCGGGATCTAGTAACTCTAATTTTTTAATCCAAAATTGAACACTTTTAATGACATCTTCCTGATCACTAAATATGTTTGTGTTTTGAAGAATTGAATAAATATTATCTAGCGGGACAATTAGCCGATCAACTGTTGCAACGGCTCCCAAACGCGTTAAATCGATAATTTCAATACAATTAGCCGTGAAATCAGCAGCTAAGAGAGGCAATCGACGCAAATTTTCTAAATCAGCGGGTGACGTGTATTTTATGGTTTTTTCTAGCGTTTTAATTTCACCTTGTCGTGCCATACTAATGATTTCAGCGCCTCTTGAATACTTAATGTGCAATTGTGTTTCTTTTATGAAGCGTTCTAAATTGAAGCCATAGCGTTCCAATTCCATGATAATATCGATGCTTTGTTTGATGATTGATTTGAGACGACGATGATATGATTCTTGGCTGAGTTCGCCGTTATTATACGCATCTACATACCAATGGAGTGTAGCAATATTAGAATAAAGTTCCGCTTCTAGTTCCCACCGTTTTTTTACGGCTTCGGGAACGATTATTTTCATACTCATCTTTATTTCCTCGCAATTTCTATTTTTACTACTTTCTCTCTTGAAAACTCACGTTGATTGATTCATTGATTCAGATATTCTAGTTGCTTTTTAATGAGATAGAGCTCTTTGCTGTACTTTTTGTATAATTTAGCGAACTCATAAATAGACACTTCACCATTGCTGTATTTATCATGTAGTGCCTCCAAAAGTTGTTCAAGGGCATATTGTTCACTAGCCAATTTTTCTTGATCGGATAATTGCATTGGGATGCGTGTCGTATCTTGTAAGTTGCTCTGTCGTAAATGTGCTTGCATGCGTGCTAATTCTTCTTCTTTTTTCTGTAATTCAGTTCGAAGACGATCTAATTCTTGCTTTAGTAAGGAATTTTCTGTTTTCAAGCGAGTTTCGATTGCTTGTTGGGCTGGTGGTGCAGTAACTACTCCCGTCTGTGCGGTTGACGGAGCAGTCCATGTCGTGTGATGTCGACTGTGATGTTTTGGCGGTCTGAAGGTGGGTATTTCGGTAGTCATTCCAGTCGTAGCAGAAGATGCGGGTTGTGAAGGTGTTGGAGGTGTGGGTTGTTTCGGTGATGGTCCGGTAAGAGGAATGGGCGGCGAACGGTTTAAAAGCGTTTGTAAACTATTTATTGCTTGGTAGACATGGAATCGGGGTTTCCATTCATGTAAAATCTTGAGATGTACTGTGCCATCCGGATCGATATTGGGATGGCGAATGGGACTTAAACTTCGGATTATTGGGGGAGCATAAGGGAAGTTATCCGGAATAATAACTTCAAATGAGTAGGTATGTGTTCCATATCGAGGATGTCGGACTTGTACTTGCCCAATCCACCGTTGCAAAGAATCTGGTGCGGGGTCAAAACCTTTAGTTCGATCAAATATTAATTGTGCTTCTCGTGCCAAAATACTATCGTCCATTGTAATTCTCACCATGTCGAATAAAGCTGGCTTCCTTAAAAAAGCTTGATATTGGCGGAATTAAAAAGCCTTTTTTGCGCCAGTTATGGCAAAATAAAATTTTTTTATGTATAAAAAAGAGAGAAAAGGATCTTTGGCTGTGCTAAAATATTAAGGGGAAGATGAATATGAGAAATATCCCTAACCCGAACGATCCAACTACGGCGGCACTATACTGTTTTGACAGTCTATGTACTTCAATTAAACCGAGCCATGCGAGATATAGTGCAGCTAGGAAACCGGGAAGATTGAGAGCGGCAAACATCGTGGATGCTTCGTATGAGAGGAGGGCGCTTCCACGAGGACCGATGATTAGTAGAATGATATCAGCGAGGAATTGATTTACTACTACTGGAGATAAGGTATATCCCAGTAATCCTAAGGTTTCTGAGTATGTTCCTTTTCCGTCTAATAATTTTGCGATTCCCCATACAATAAAACTGTAAACATACCATGTCGGGATGGCTAAGGGGAGTAGAAGGAGTCCCACTCCTAAACTTCCTAATAAATACATCAAAATGATGGTTAATATTCCGCCACCAGCATCGCTTAAGAAGAGTTTTGAAATAAGGCTACCAGCAAAGGTTACACACACCAAGTAAACCATGAGAAATGCTCCTTTTCGATCCGGATTATATTTTATGTCATTGAAGGTGCGACGAAAATGTTTATAATGAAACATACCGACAACACGGCCAAGTGAGTCTCTAATGCCAATTCGTGGTTTAATTTTCTTTTCTATGACTTCAACTAAAGAATACCCACAGTAGGGACAAACTACATATTCGCTCGGAACACGTTCTCCGCAAGAAGGACATTCTAGAACGGCTGTATCTACACTCATTCCTATTCACTTACTTAATATTTTTGATCATTGAGCGCCCACTAATTGGAGATATGGAAATGAAAATAATATAAATAAGACATATGAGCATGCTCTTTACGATTTTATAAACATTATCCTTATTGACAGTCGTCCCGCATGTAAAAAGTGGCTTAAACAGAAATAGCATCCGATACAAATAAGGGGCTGTGCTTTTAAAGAATAATTGGGGAAGAATATGAAAGATAAGAAAGCACAGCCCGTGTTACCGCTTGTGGAAGACTTTATAAATCTTATGTTTGAGGACCTGCATGAAGTCCTCTGCACGTATATCAAACAGAACAATCAGTATGAAATGGAAGATTATGCCGCCGCACTACTCTTTATGCTGGGTTTTCGTGACAGTGAAGAGACCATCGGCCAGTTGCCCAGCATTCCCTCGCCAGATCGCATTTTAACCCTCATTTCCAGCCACACGGCCAAAGAATGGCACGGTATCATCAATGAAATGCTCCGCCCATCGCTACCTAGAAAAGGTCACCTTCCCAAAAGACGCCAAACTGATTGTGTCCATCGATCTCACGGACATACCGTTTTATGGTGACCGCAATTGTCCCTTTGCTTGCGGCTATAAACCAAAAAAAGGCACCACCTACAGTGTGCTGTTCCTCGTGATCAGTATCGAAGTCCCGGGCTTTCGGTTCCCCGTCGCCTTCTCTCCCATCACCCAACTCGATTACGTTCACATCACCGGCTACCTCCTAGAAACACTGGCCTATCTGCAAAATCTTCATCCCATTGATATGGTGCTCTTCGATTGTGGCTTTTTATCCCGTGAACGTCTGCCAAAGTTCGGAATGAGGGAGACAGAGATGTGACGGACAGTGAAAAACAAAAACAAGTACGCCAGGCAATTTTACAATGGGCATATCGCTGGGTGAACAATAAGGATGACTTACCGCCAGACTTACGAAAACAACACGATTTTGTAAAAAATTATAAAAAATACACCGAGTATACGCACATATCTAGCCTCAGTTTACGAACAGTCAAAAGCGCTGTCAAAATAGTTAAAATTGCAATGCAACACAAAGTACCACTGGAGACACTTTTGACGTTGAGCCAAACGCATAGATTGAAAACACTAGAACAAGAATTACCACATAAATTTGTAGCGCCTAATATAAGTAACAAGAAGGAAAAACCATGAGAAAACGACAATCACCAGCTTTAACTGCTATAATTTACGCACATAAAAAATTTTCAACTGAAACGCACTTCGTAGATCACCGCAGGGCGATGATCCTCCTCACACCGCCCACCACCAAAAAAGATTTTTTTTATTGCCGTCCCTCACCTTTTATAAGCACGCATCGTCACTCGTCACATACCACCAAAAAAACATACTTACGGGATAAGGAAGGAAAAAAAATCACTAACTAGGTGAAAATATGGCGACTCCCACTCCGACACAAAAAAAATCATCTTCTCTTACTGCCGTGAAACTCCAATCGCACGCACAACAAACTAAAGATACGGACAATATTCGCTCACACCACCACGACACCTACCACCACTTCCTCACTGCTCTCTTTCACACTACACCTGACCCTGAAACACTCCTCTCCCTCATTCTCACCACCGACTTTCGAACAAACGCCACATCACCACTCCACACCGTCAAACTTTCCTACCACCACCGCAAAGCCTTCGGCTTCCTCTTCCACACCATACTCTTTACCTCTACATCACCTGCGCCGTCTCCTTCTTCTTGTTCTTCCACCGCGGCTGCCACTGCTAACAGCAACACGACCACCACCGTCACTCAGCAACTCGCCATCACTGAAGAAGACCGACAACTCCTCGCCCGACTCTTCCTCCTTACCTTCATCCATTGCCCCACCGCCCCATTCTCCTTCAAATACCTCGCCTATGAAACACCCGAACAACTCATACGGCTCTTTTACCTCCTCAATCACACCGCACCGACCCTTCGACAACAACTCCACCAGCAACGCCAGCAACACCAGAAAACCACACGCCTATTTGTCTTAACAGTTGCCTACCACCTCCTTCATGCCGTCTACTCCTACTCCGCCGCCACAGTCACCACTCCCACCTCCGCTACCAAGAACACCACCACACCGTCTGGTGACGGCGATAGCACTAAAACCACCGCACCAACTGCAGTCACGCGTGTCTGGGTCGTCAATCTTCGAACACTTCCCACCAACACGCGTCTCATCCTCGACCATCTCACCTATTCCGCCGCCAAACTCTGGAACACCGCCAATTATGCCCTCAAACACCAACAAACCGACCTCCGCTCCCTCAAAGCCACCTTCAAAACCACCTTCTGGTACAAAAATCTCCATTCCCAATCCGCTCAAGCCGTCCTCGAAAAACTCACCGTCGCTTGGTC
>WAPZ01000311.1 GCA_015520535.1 Candidatus Heimdallarchaeota archaeon | reverse complement strand
CGGCATGTGTGGTGAGGTAACGTCTTTTTTTGTCGAGTTTTTCTTGTGTGGATTGTGGGTGAATAATACTTTTATATGGCAATGTATGTGGTGTACGGTTAAAAATTTAACGTTGAAATAAAAAATGTTTTTTGAATGTAGAAAAGAGTTGAAAATTGGTGCTTAGAATGTTAATTAACAAGAAAAATGGGAAATTTGGAAAAAGTATGCTTTTGTTAGGGCTGTTATTAGTGTTATCTATGAATAATGGTTTAAATCATTCTTTTTTTCCCAAGAAGACCTTAGCAGCGTCGGTGTATGGCGATTGGGTAATTTCAAGTGAAGTAGTTCGTGAAAATGAGGTCATAGAAATCAATGGGAGCATAATTGTTACCAGTTCGGGTAATTTGACCTTAAGAAACGTGACTTTGATTTTTATGATGGACACCTATTCGGCGAACGATGGGGAATATAATATTACGCTTCAAAGTGGCGCTGAGATTCATATAATTGATAGCGTGTTAAAAACTGAAAACTTGAACAAAACGACTTACTTTAATGCAACAGAGACAGGTGCCTTGGTTCAGATTTCTAATTCGAGTTTTTACAATTTTGGGGATGTGACGCAGCCGGCCTTTATGCTTTCACAGCTGGATAATCGGAGTTATATTGAAGATAGTTACATAAACAGCACCTCTGAGAAGGCGTATGTAATAGAACTTTCGAACACTCAGAACTTTCGGCTTGAACGTTCTATTATTATTGGTGATTTTGGGGTGAAGGTTGTTGATAATGATGGTATTATCACCCTAAGAAATAATACGGTGAAATTTCGGAAAGATGTCGGTATCTATTTGAAAAATAATACCAATCTTGAGGTTTCCGGGAGTACTATTCTTTCAGAAAATTTTACCGGTTTGTTCTGTTTTGGTATCTATCATATAGGTGCTTCAACTGATGTAAGTAATTCAACTATCATTAAAAACAATTATATTAGTAATAGTGTAGGTGGCAATTTGGTGTATGGCATGTATTCGAGTGTCTATAATGGAATTCACAATGACAGTCTGCAAATCATTGGCAATGTTATTAATAATTCATATTATGGCATTTATTTGAAAGACTTAAATGGAACAATTATCCGTTCAAATCAATTTTATGGTATAAAAAACACTGGAATTTACTTATATACAGTTGATGACAATGCCACAGAAGTCACTGACAATTATATTGAGACTAATAACCGAGCATTGCGGATACGCGATGCGAGAATGCAAAATAGTACACTTCTAATCAGAAATAATCGGATATATTATAATGGAACGGGAACAAACGGTGAGCCCGTGGTTGAATTGGAGGGTCTGAATATAGACTTTGAAAACAACACACTGGAGACACGCGATGTCTATGCAGATGATACGTTATATGTGACGGGTGAAAACATTACCATACGTAATTTTGCCATTTTTAATGCTACGGGAACAGCCGTTACTATTATTGACGGTCAAAACATAACCTTTGAAAATAATCAGATTTATGCACCAAGTAACTATGGATTAGATATTGCAATCAACCTTACATCTCTAAATCAAGGGTATATTCGCAACAATTATATTAATCACACCTTTTCCTACGGCATTTTCGGTTTTGATGTCAACAATACTGTTATTCAACAAAATACCCTTGAATATGCTAAAAACCGTGCGATAAGCTTAGAAGGAACCGAAAACGTAAACATTACAGAAAATACCATCACAAAGGCAGAGTCACACGGTATAGCCATATATGATTCCAATTATACTCAAGTTTCAAAGAATGCTCTTGTTGACATTACTCAGTACGCCATTTATTCTACAAGTTCTCAAAATGTGACAATCATTCAAAACACGGTTAATAATACGCGTTATGGCATCTATATAAGCTCAAATCAAGGTAATAACACCATTCTTGAAAATACAATCACTAATGTGTGGAGTTATGGGGTTTACCTCATTTCTGCCGGCCAAGACAACAATATCTCCTTTAATTCCTTAAAAAATATCCAGTATGGTATTTATCTAAGTAATACGAACGAAAATAATATCAGTGCCAATCTCATTCAAAACGCCTATTATGCAATTCATCTTTCTAATTCTCAAGGTGTAACGCTCAATGATAATGACATTTCCCAAAGTTATATCGGTGTGTATCTTTCAAGTGCCGATAATAGTGTTGTTCGGAACAATTTCATCCAAAAGTCCAGTTATAGTGGCATTCAACTCTCTCCAACAACTAATGACGCGAGTATCACCGAAAATGTCCTTTTGCAAAATTATTATGGCATTTTACTTTCGGGTTCAGATACCAACATAATTGCATACAATTCTTTTGTGGATAACAATAATGGCTTATGGCTTGAGGCGGGATCCTCAAACAATATAATACATCATAATGACTTTATCTCTAATTTGATTCAAGGATATGATGACGCAAACTTTGGAGACAATCAATGGAATGACACGAATCAAGGCAACTACTGGGATGATTATACTGGACCGGACAATCAAATACCATATGGTATCGGTGACATCCCATACAATGTTACAGATGACATTGCCGATTTTTATCCTCTCGTCGAAAGCCCCAATAAACTTGCTCCGCCACGGATCGGCAGTCCCGCCGACATTACCTATACCGAAGGAGAAACTGGGCATGTCATTAAATGGAATGTGTTTGACATTGATCCGGACATGTATACTATCTCCCGAAATAATACTGTAATCCAATCAGGAACGTGGGATGGCATTTCTCCCATTGAAATTAATGTTGACGGCCTTAGTGCTGACGTTTGGTATTTCACACTTTTCTTGAACGACAGTGGTGGTCGATCCGCATCCGATACTGTTGTGGTCACTGTTCTTTCCAGCCCCGTTGTCGATACCACTCCACCAAGTATTTCCGGTCCAACTGATCGTTCTATTGAAGAAAATTCGACTAATGAAGTTCTTTCATGGAGCGTTAGTGATGCACATCCACATACGTATACCCTTTATCTTAATGGGACAGTTATTGACATTGGCACCTGGACGAATGGCACTATTCAATACCAAATTAATACCATTTCGTTAAATATGACAGTCGGTGAAACCTACAATTTTACTTTGGTAGTAAGTGATAGTTTTGGCAACAATGCCACGGATACGGTAATAGTCACCGTCATCCCGCCACAAACTAATGCAACCACCTCACAAC
>WAPZ01000310.1 GCA_015520535.1 Candidatus Heimdallarchaeota archaeon | reverse complement strand
CTGTAATTCTTGGGCTGGTGCCTTAATATACGTGTTGAAAATACTTTTAATTATGATTTTTCGGGGAGTTCCATCTGTATCAGTGATGACCGAGCCACCATTCTTTTTTACTTCTTCCAATGTTTGTTCAATGTTAGGTATTCCATCGAAAATTGTGCCTTTGATATCAATAATAGTCGAATGAAAGATTTTATGTTTACAATGCTCACTCCATGTTTGAGCTAAGACTTCAAGTTCCACATCGGTTGGCATTGGTGGTAAACCAATCTTTTTACGCTCTTCTTTCACTTCAGATCGATTAAAATAAGCTTGAATGGATTTCATTTCAGCCAAATTTAGCGCTAATTTTCTCGACTCACTTATTTTTAATAATTGTTCATCACTTACATTAAGATTGATAAACTCGATTTTCGGTTCACGGTGTAACGTGATTTTTGGGGGAACAATTTTCGGTGTTTCCGATTTTGAACATATCTGAACATTTTGAACCATTTCATTAGAAAACAATGCTGCAATTTTTTTTACCGCTGTCAAGGAAATATTTTCATCGTCGATGCAGATTTGAAGGGCACTGTAAACTTTTTCGTCCTCAGACAATTTTCTCTTAAGTAGATCTTCTAATGCTTCCTTAGCTACACGCCCGGTCGTATCAGTAACGCCGGGTTTCCACGATATGTGAATTAAATAGGTATAAGGAATATTTATTTCCGAAAAAGAAGCCACATCAACTTGTTCATCCATAAAAATCTTTGTTTTTGCCAATTCTAATTCGTGTTCACTTAATTTCACATCAAGCAAGAACACACGTTTTGTTCGAACTCGTGCTAAGGAAATACCAAGGTCAAATTTGACTCGGCGTTTGATAGCTTCTGCAAATGGATCGATTAAATCGTCACGAACACTCACTTCTAATTTAACTACCACCCATTATTCCTCCAAAAAGACGACTCCACAACAAACCATGACGACATTCGCGTCCATAAAAAGATGTTTATTCTTTTTAAAAAGAAGAAGAGAAAACATGAAAAAAACTCATGTTTCTGCATTTTTTAGTTTTTCAAAAAAATCTTCCGAAATTTCACCCTCTTCTTGCATCATGAGTAAATGTGCCAAGACTGAACGGGCAGCTAACTGGTGATATTCCGAAGGGACATCTGTATACACAAATTTGACGATTTTCATAAGGGTATCCGCACCATTCTTTATGGCTTCTCGGATTTTCTCGTGTCGCTCCATGCGATGCTGAATATAAAAAGCAATTTTTTTCTGTGGATCAAGAATTGGCGGTCCATGACCGGGAATGATAAACTTTAGGTATAATGTTTGCAAAAGTCGAAGGGAATTCAAATAATCTCGTAAATTGCCTTCCGGTGGATTTATCACCACAGTTCCAATTCCAGCCATTAGATCCCCGACTGCTATCGTCCTATGTGTGGAATCATAAATGCTTATACTGCCACGTGTATGGCCCGGTGTTGGTAAAACTTCCAGCGTGTAGGGGATATCATCACAATCCTTTACTTCAAGGAGCGTCTTTTCCGTTAAAACTGTATCAACATCAAATGAAAGATTTTCAGCGGTATATTGATGGGCAAAAATGGGAACCTGATATTTTTTTACAAGATCCACCACAGCCTCATGATGATCTTTATGATGATGGGTAATAATAATACCTAATAATTCTCTCTTTTGCTTATTAAGTCGTTCTAAAATTAAATTAAGTTGTTTTTTCCCATCTGTTGTGTTTGTTCCGGGATCAATTACATAATAGGTGCTTCCACCCATAATCACAAAATTTGTTGTGGTCGCTGGTGGAAGCGTGTTTGAAGGAAGGGGAATCAGTTCAACATTTGGAACAAATTCAATTTGCAATTTAACACCGAAGGGCGCGTCCCCATCCTCAATGAGTTTTTTAACCGCAATGTCGAACGGATATTTGGCAAAATATCGAAGTTGTTGCAATGTTGGTGGAGAAATTTTAACCTTAAGTTGTTTCCATTCAGTTAATAATGTTTGAGGAAAGATCCAGCGTGCATCAATTAATTCAGAGTCAAAAGGGTGTGGTTGGACTTCATGATCAACCGGAAAAAGATAATATCGGGCATAATATATTTTAGGTGAAAATGGCGGAGTGATTCTTGTTCCTATATATGTCAACTCTGAGAGGGGAAGTTGGTCGATAGAAAAATGTAATTGATTTAAAACCTCTTTAAAACTAATTTCATCATTTACCAGCTTTGTTCGTAAATCTGCAATTAATTCTTCGTTATTTTTGTACGGTCCCGTCTTTGTGAGAAGAATTCCGACTTCTTCAAAAAATTCACGTAAAAAAGTAATTCGATAGGCACCTTCGGGAAATTTCCCAACAATTTGGTGTAACTCAGGACGATTTAACTTTAATTCTTGAAATAGTTGCAAATCTGTAGCATCTACCCGTCCTCCGGGGAGTACATAAAAATCTGGGAAGAAGGAGCTTGCACGTGAGCGGCGGGCAACCAGCAATTTGATTTTGTTTTCTCCGGAGACATAAATGCTTCCAGATGCGGAATAAATTAATGGCACGGCAATTCACATCGATATGCATTATTTCTTCAATTGTACATTGAAAAACACATTAAAATAAATTTTTCTTTAGGGTTGGGCGTTTATCAAACGTTTCATACACAACCATTTTTCTTGTTCTTCTGCAAGTAATATCAAAAGATCAATAAAAATAATAAATGTAAAGAAATCTTGTAGCATAGACTTTTCGAAATTCCGTCGAAATTTCAGTGGCATCAGTTTAGGTAACACTGTTATTGTAAAAGAATATACAGCTATTGGTTTGAAAG
>WAPZ01000309.1 GCA_015520535.1 Candidatus Heimdallarchaeota archaeon | reverse complement strand
GGCCAAATAGCTCATCCACATTCAAATCATTTTTTGGTTCCACCTTCGTTAGATAATATCGCAACAACCCTTTAAGAGAACTGGAAGGGATGTAGGGAATCCCATAGATATGATGCAAAATCATCCCTACCTCCAGGGAACTGCTGGCCCCAATACCGGTAATCAAACGCCAGCTTGTACGCATGGAATATTGATAAGTTGGAATCCCTAATTCCTGGAATTTGTTAAGAATGGAATCTCCTCGTTTATGGAGATTTGTTAAACTTGCTTCATCAAACCGAAATCGTTTGAATTCAGACCATCTTTCCGGCAAAAACTTATATTTGGTATCCCGCCAGGGCACATAATTGCGAAATAAAAGGGAAAAATTGCTATAATAATCCAGTCGGTTTAACCCATTTCCATGGGTGTTCAATGTATCCTTTGGAACAATGATGCGCATGTTTGTTGTCCTTTCAAACTTAAATTTTCTTTTGCCAAATCGAAGAGTGAGTTTCGTAAAATTCTGGATCACAAATAGCCTTCTGCAAAACGGCGAACCCAGTTAAATAAGGCAATGATTTCCCTAGTCCAACGGCGATATATGGAACTATCAATTTCAGTGATTTTTTTAATCAAATCATCTTGCTCTGTCAACTCGTTTTTACGAACCAACCATCTTTGAATTTGCTCTAACATTAAATTAGTTTCTTGTTTATCACGAGATTTCATAAAAGCTAAAGTCTGCCCTAATCCATTTGTTTTAATAAGCACAGGAATTTTTTTTGACCAGCTTTTGTATTCATCTTTTTTATCTGATACAGCTTGTACCATTTCAAAAGCAAACTTTGCTCTATTGTTTTCTAATGTCTGGATATTGACAGCCATGGCGACCTCCTATTTTCCATTATAAAAATTTAGGGCTAAAATTCCCCGGCCAATGGTTTCATTACCTCCTAATTGAATACGCTCCGGAATCACATGCTTTACGAAATTTAAAACGTCTTTAGCGGAAACTGTGTCATTCTCCATTCCGGCTTTTTTCTTCCCACCTTCGTTTAAGTCCTGGGTAAAAATCAGAGAATATAAAATCGATTCCGCTGGAAGATTTTCCTCGTACCACAAATTGCCACCCTCTGAACTCACCGTACCCGTTTTCTCATCAATCTTAATTCGAGCCACAACCTCGGTGGATTGGGAAACAAACTCTTTGAAATCATTGTCGCTGAGTACAACCAAGGATTTTTTGATTTTTTCTTTCAGGTATCCATACGCAGAATCATCAGGTAATACTGCGTTTGCCAATAGCATTCCTAAAGTATCAACTTTGTTTTCGGGCATTGCTGATAAAGTAAACTCTTCTAACGTAACAGCATTATTGACTGTTACCGCTGAATTTGTTGTTACCAGTGCATTTCCATCTTCCACGGTTAAGTCAATGTTTTTCAATTCTTCAGGCGCCAAACTGGCTTTAATCAAATCTCGCTTTAATCGATTGATAACTAACGGACAAGTGATATAAGCAAAAGTCCCTTTGAGTGACTTGACAGGAAACAGCAATATTCTTCCATCAGTAATTGCTACAGCAGAAGCAAAGCTTTCTTTATCATTGGTAACTTCCTTTTCTCCAAATACAGATTCAAAAAATTTCTTGAACGTTTGTTGCTTTGCAATTTCTGATAAAAAAATGTTTTTCTGGTCTTTCCACTTGTCTTTGAACAGCTCAAGCAAAAATTCTTCAGAACGCTCTACATTAAATCGTAACGCTCCCTTAATACTGGATGAATGAAAAACCGGATAATCTGTATGCCTTTCCCTTTGAATAGGTAAGTCTACAATACCTAATTCTGAACCCGAACCAGCGTGAACACTGGTTTCACACAACATAAACATGGCAATGGCTTTTTTATACATTGTAAATTCCT
Source organism: Candidatus Heimdallarchaeota archaeon (assembly GCA_015520535.1). Classification (GTDB taxonomy): domain Archaea; phylum Asgardarchaeota; class Heimdallarchaeia; order Hodarchaeales; family S146-22; genus S146-22. The sequence goes on along the minus strand of WAPZ01000309.1, from coordinate 1,148 downwards.
CCTACAAATGAATATCCAAAACCTTGATTTTGACGAAAGTCAGAGATGCATTGATTATTAAAGGCATGAATCACATCATCTGCATTTCCTTCTTTTAATTTGAAATAATACACTGAACCTGCGGGAACCGCAGGGAAAGATACCTTGGGCACATTGGCGACGATATCATAACCACCATACATTTCAGCCCGACCAATAGCTGCGGTAATCAACTCAAATTTTAATCCTGGAATTTCGTCGAAATATCCGGTATGCATGGCTCGAGATAGGGAACCCATTTCAAACAACGCAGGAGTCGCCAGATAAACTTTGAATTGACGGGTACGTTCAATCTGTTCCTTAATTTGATCAATCGGAAACTGTTCAACATTCACTGATTGTAAATAGGCGACTTTGCCATCACCTCCTAATCGTAATATAGTATTTGCTGCAAAGAATTCCGGTAATTCACATTCGAGAAAAAACCCAGTCTGCTTTTCTCTGTCATGCTTAAACACCATGTGCTGCGTCGTAAATAGCCGTCCGGTTTCTACGTTTTTTTGCCCCTTTTTTAACGCAATCCCTTCCCGAAAATCAGAAGTGTAAACATCATCCAATTGAAGCACTTCATCGCCAAAAGTGAATTCGTGAGGCTGATTGAGTTTACCAGACAAATATTTTAGAAGTAATTTTTCACTTATCAGAACATTCTCATACTCTGCAGATTGTGAATACGGATTTATGAGTAAATGGATTAATTTCATATTAGTTTTTATCTCATCCGGAATTTGCTTTATTTTTGTTTGAAATAAATAATGAGAATCAGTCTTTCCTTCACTCTCATCGTTTTTCTCGGATGCATACATCAACACATCTCTGGGCAGGGGAAAGAATCTGACAAGTTTTTCTTCGGAACGATGTGCAAACAAGGGACCTTTAATTTTGAGGCTAGCTGTTGCGCCTTCCGAATCGCCGTATTCACCGACCCACTTTTTTAGCTCCGGATCAGTTCCTGTCTTAAAAGCAGAAAATCCACCTGGATTCGCAGCCAAAATCGCAGACCGCATTGCACCATAAAAAGTAGAAGGTGAGGGCGGAGTTTTTAAATTAGCTTCTCCGCCTACTTCAAATGGGCGACCATCTCGAAAAAATAGCGTGTCAATGGCTTC
>WAPZ01000308.1 GCA_015520535.1 Candidatus Heimdallarchaeota archaeon | reverse complement strand
CTTTTAAAGTAATACCTTCAGCTATTCTTGATGCTTGTGGCAATTTAGCAGCTCCATCATTTACCCCAACAAAGGATAAAGTATATCTTGATCCTGTTTGATCAGATTCTGATACAATATCATAAGGTGTAAATAACAAGGGCTTTGTTCGAAAAAAAGTTGAGGTTCGGCCATTGTGTTCGTGTCCAACAAATACTGTTTTGAGTAAATAAATTAAAGCATTGGCATCTGTTTTCAAATCCTTCCCTGCATTAGCCAAAATATTTAAGAAACGTACTCCTAGTGGTTCCAGTATTTCCATTTCACCATCGACGGCAAAAGAATTATAAGATGTTATTTCGTTTTGTTCTGATGTAGGAGCTATCATTGTAGCCCACTTTACATTAGATATTATAAACTCAGCATCCGTAGAACCGTCAATTAAAATAACATATTTACCTAAAACATTTGTTCCTATAATTTCACGTGGAGAATACTTACCACCTTGGAATACTCTTTGAAAGTTTTGTATTTCACCGCTTTCAGATAAAAACTCTGCAACTGCAGTATTTTCACAAACAATTAAGATATGATAATATGAATATGTTCTGTATATATCTAATGGATTTCTTGGTTTGGACATTATGCATTTCTTATTATTATTATAATTATTAAATTACGTTACCACCTGGTTGTTTAGTGAGGATTTCTGATTGAACACGTGGTTCACTAGGCACTACTATTTGTTTACCTGTTATAAATTCCTCATTTATATCTACTATATTATTATATTGTAAAATTAACCAAGCGAGATTAGGGGTTCCGTACAGATCAAAAGATAACAAATCAGGTCTTAGATTATATCTAATAGATAACGTTAATTTTATGTCATCATCTCTACGATCAAAATTTCGTCGCTCCCACCAATCTAATCTATTTGGTAACCTATCAGTTTCTCCCCCTTGAACATATCTTGAATTTTGTTCATCTGTTGAATTGCTATTCCTTTTTGCCATATTTTTAAAAACCTTTTAAAATTCCATGTTTAAATTCATGTAAACTAAATCTTTCATATTCTCTAGGTGAATGAGATTCTAATAACACCATATCAAGAGTCATAATTGTAGGAAAGGGGACTGATTTAGATTTTGGGCCTGGTTCTGTTGGAATGTAATCTACATCACTAGGATATGGTATACTTATTTGTTGCAAAACTACAGGAACCCTTCTAATATTTTCTAATTGCAGTCCACTTTTTGTTTCTGAAGTACCTGTTACAGGTGTTCTACTATATGCTGAAAGATATAAAACCTTAGGAGGTGCTCCCAAAATTTCTCCACCAAAGCCACCTTCAACAGTTTCTTGTAGTGCAGCTATCTGTTCTGCTTTATCCTCAGCTGAAACATTTGATTGTTGAACTGCTTGTCGTCCCAATCTAGCTGCCCGTTGATTTTCATTTAACGTTGAGCTTCTTAAACCAAATCTAGGCATTGCCCAATACCGTAACTGTTGTAATCTTCTTAAATTGTTAGCCGCTTCTTTTGACGTTCGAGATATCAATCTCACATTAGAAATATTAAATGTTCGGGATGATGTGTTTCCGTAAACAAATATTTGTCCTGGCATATGAACTGGATCTAATGATCGATAATTAATATTACGTGTTTCCACAATATCGGGTGTTACATCAAATACAACACGACGAGATTGACGAATGGTTCCAGTTGCTTGTTCAGTTAACTTTACTTTAAATACATTTTCCATTTTTATAGACCCATTCCTTTTCTAACCAAAATCATTAATTCTTTTGCATCACTTGTATTCCATCCTGTTATTTTTTTGAAACCAACAAAATCATTATTTGCGGCATATTTGCGAGCAATAGTTGCACTCATATTCTGTGAAACTATATTTCTATTGCCACCGCAAATTACCCGAAATGATTTAAAATATTCTATCGCATATTTGGTTAATCTTTCATTATATTCATCAAATCTATCAGATCCAGTTACCATAATCACATCCGTATATCCTTGAACATTCAAATATTCCAAAACATCCCATGGATTTTTGATCTGTTGATTTTTCGAAACAATCACATTTGGAAAAAATTTCGTTAAAAATTTATGTTTAATTTCCCACGATAAAGGATTTTTTATCTTATCTTCTGTCTGTGACGTAAACACAAAAACATCAGATTTAAATTGTTTACTTTCTTTAATTGCTCTATCTATAATTTTTTTATGCCCACTCTGTGGTGGTTGAAATCTACCAAATACAAATATTGCTTTTTTAATCTGTTTTTTCATATTTTCTATTGTTTATCTCCAGTTATATTTATAAAAGTTGACCTACTATAAAAACATAGTATACTTCAAATAAAAATAACAACAATATAAATATAAAAATATGGCTGCACCTACCAAAAAGAAAAAGAAAAAAGTAAATTATCTAACAAACAAACAACTATTACCTGAAGTAATAAAAAGCAAGGAACAGGGTGAAATGACCCCCAAACTTGCTCACATGTTGCAACTTTTAACAAGCAGGTATGCCCGACGTGGGACTTTTGCTAATTATACATTCAATGATGATATGCAGGCATTTGCATTAATGGCTCTTGTTCGTACTTGGGATGCTTTCGATTTAGAAAAAAGTCAAAATCCTTTTGCTTTTTTTACACAATGTATTAAAAATTCATTTTATCAATATCTCAATCAAGAAAAAAAACAACGCAACATACGTGATGCTCTTTTAGTAGAGCAAGGAATGCTTCCATCATATACGTATCAAATAGAACACGGAGGAACGGATAATTATACAGCGATGGATACATCAATGA
>WAPZ01000307.1 GCA_015520535.1 Candidatus Heimdallarchaeota archaeon | reverse complement strand
TAATGAGACGGCAGCCGTCACCTTACCGGCGGAGAAGTATTTGAAATTTAATGTGACTTTTTATTTAAATGAAAGCACAAAACCCATCTTGGTGGTGGACGAGGATACCGGTGCCAATGTGACTTTGATCCGCTATGAAATGACAGAAAATCGGCACCGACCCTTTCGTTTTCATGTATTCCCCTTTTCTTTTTGTTGTTGCTGACATTATCCCTATCCCTACTTCTCTTTCCGATGGGGGCAATATCCTTGTTGAATCAAAAAGGGATCCTTTTCTTAGGAGAAACGATGATTATCCGTGGCGATGCGATGCCGCTGAGTAATACGTCGTCGGATAATGAGACGGCAGCCGTCACCTTACCGGCGGAGAAGTATTTGAAATTTAATGTGACTTTTTATTTAAATGAAAGCACAAAACCCATCGTGGTGGTGGACGAGGATACCGGTGCCAATGTGACTTTTATCCGCTATGAAATGCCAGAAAACGTGGAAAAAGCCTTTTCCTCATTAGACGACGAAGATAAATTACTGATCTGGTGTGGCGATACGGTCTGGTGGGTCATTTCCAATGCACCGCAATCGACGGGCTATCTTCGTATACTTTGGGCTTGGAGCAACATTAAAGAGGATGAGCTTTTGCCACCCGGTAACACGAGCATACGCGCTCAAGATATGTGCGACAGTAACACTGGACGACAGCTTATTGGGCGTAGATCAGATGCTGGCTATGGTAATACCTTTCCGGATGGTTTAGACTTAGTTACTGCTGATAATCGAAGTGTACCTGACAATGAGAGCTTATTTGTCAAGGGTTGGGTGGCGTTTTATAAGAAAAGCAACCGACCACTCATCGTTGTCAACAGTTGGGGTGCTCATAATTATCTTGACACTTTTATACTGGTAGCAATAGCAGTAGGACTAGCACCGCTAGTATCTTTGCGTAAGCGCCGACAACGGTGACATTACCTCTTTCAAGAAGAAATTACACTCAAAGGGGGTTTAGTTACTGCTGTTTACTATAATCTCTACGAAATGTAACGGCTTTTTAAAAGCCAGCGATCATCACAATGTTCCCTTTCTTTTTAAATTTTCGATGAAAGTAGTTCTAATTTTATTAACGTCGTCATTAATGCTTCCCACGATTGTCACAAGTGTTACGCTCACCGCTCCAATGTCGACGTCTCCTAATAACGAACTTGTAATGTTCCTTAGCAGTACAACGAACATATTCCTAAGAAATATCTACATTACCGCTAATTCACCCACAAAAGTTGCTTTTTCGGATGCTACTGAAGCATTGAGTGATCATAAAGGTTCAATAAAAACTCAAAAACTCATATTTTACCCGTACTTAGCGAGAAGAAGTATTATTATAATTAATGATAATACATCGTTACCCAAAGAAAATAAACTGAGTTCAAATTATTCATTCTCACTTAATACAACCGCTGTAAAATATAGGCAAGTATACTGGAATAAGAATATTACACCGAGTTTAAGATGGAAAGGTGATTCCGTAGCCATAGTATTAAAAATACATGGAAATTCAACAACGAATGTCACTGTTAACTGGCAAGCCGCCCTTCCAAAACCTATACTAGGCCGTTCCTATGAAGAAACGTATGAACTGTCACGTCCACTCAAAGAGGCACTGCCACCCGGCGTGATGGTGTTACAGACCGTTACATTACAAGTTAAAGAAGCGAACTGTGATTATGAACCAATAATCTCACTAAAAAGCCTTTTAAAACTTGGGCTCACAGCAGATGTACCCACTTCTAACAACACATCGCAATTTAACAACACGAATCGTGTGATTTCTCCCCAAGCTTCTGGATGGATTGCCACTTATAAATTGAAACATGGAAGCCCCGCCATGTTTGAATGTGGTGTATCCTTTGGCTCCTCATTCCTCATCTTCATTGCTTTTTTAACTATAATGGTAATTACTGCTGTTTACCGAAAAAAAAGAACTAAAAGCGTGCAATCAATACGCCAGCATCAAAGCCTAGTGAAATAGAGTACCTAAAATCAGGTAAACTAGGTGATTTCCGTTATTATC
>WAPZ01000306.1 GCA_015520535.1 Candidatus Heimdallarchaeota archaeon | reverse complement strand
TGATAAAAAAAACGACTAAAAAAGAAGATAAGATACCAAAACAAGAGAAATGGACACCCAAAAAAATCGAAAATCGTGTATCCAATACCACACCGCCACAAAAACCACAAATTATCAAAGAAATACCAAGAAAAACAAAATTGAAGGAAAAACAGCCAAAAGAAAACGTTCCCATCCGTAAGATAACCAAAAAAGAACCGAAAACAAAATTACCACCCCCATCAATTCTTGATAAAATAAAAAGTAAAATACCAAAAGCCAAAAAACCAAAGTAATCGGATGTTTTTTTAAATTCTCCACAATTACAACTTCTTTTTTACGCTAATCCAAAATTATACCACCATAAATTGAATATTCATGCGTTGGCAAGGGCGTCCATCAGAAGATGATGGCCATATTATCCACAAAGTGCTGGTGTGGTGGGCAAAAAAATTCCGTCCCCAGTGGTGGGAACGCATACTCCGACAGTGGGTCTTTAAAAAACGCTGGCGGCAGTCGTTGCTGCTGCATATGCTGTGTCCGTTTGGCTTGCTGGTGGATAAAAAAATTACCGTGTGTGTAAACCACGGATAAAGTCGGCGGCGTTACCACTTTATGCAAAATTCTCTCAGATAAAAATGAGCTCAATTCTACCACAAAAATATTTAAAATAACGATTGAATGAACAACATCAATTTCCTTGTCCGTGGTAAATTTTTTAAATGTTCAAAGACATGTGCTTTATATAGAGAGAAAAAATAAAGCTCTAGGTTTTGGTATGACATTGACAGAAAAGTTCGCTCGTTTAGGAATTTGGGATGTAGAGAGCGTACGAGAAAACTTGTCTTGGTATTATTCAGTAGCAATAAATCAAATGCCGGCTAAATATCTCATTACCCGTCGAATCCCGTGTGATATTGATCTCAAAGAGGCAACAGAAGAAGAACTGTGGAAAGAGCACGAAAGATTAACACAAAAATTTCTACGAGTTTGGGAAAAAATTAGAACAAGAAAAATACGCTTAGCGGATTTACCTAAAGCCTTCCCGTCTTTAATGGATCTTAATGTAGAGCTGGTCAACCGAATGCTAACGCATTGCAATTTTTGCCGCTGGAATTGCAGAGTAAATCGTGTTGATGGAAAAAAATTGGGCGTATGTAAGCTAGGAACGCGTTCAAATGTGAGCTCATTCTTTCACCATAGGGGGGAAGAATTAGTATTTAGAGGTGTTGGTGGATCGGGAACTATTTTCTTCTCTTCTTGTAATATGAGATGTCTTTTTTGTCAGAATGGAGATATAAGTAGGGATAAAGATCGTGGTATCGCCTTTACTCCACGTCAATTAGCAACTGCCGCTGTATTATTGCGTTTAGAAGGTTGTCACAATATAAATTTTGTTGGTGGCGACCCGACAATCCACCTCCATACAATAGTAAACGCAATCAATTACTTAGACCAATTAAAATTAGAAGAAAAAGATATTCGTTATGTTTCTCGTGTAAAGGCTGATTATTTTGTTTCATATGATCTTCGCGCAAAAGAAGCCTATTATGATGGCGAATTTAATGTGCCGCTTTTATGGAACTCCAATTTTTATATGAGCGATGAAACCATGCGTATTTTACGAACCATAATAGATATTTGGTTACCTGATTTTAAATTTGGCAACAATAAATGTGCACTTCGTTTATCCCGTACACCCCGCTATTTTGAAACCGTGGCAAAAAATCACAAATTAATTTATGATTGGGGAGAAAGCTTTGTTATACGACATTTGATTATGCCAAATCACGTTGAATGCTGTACAAAGCCCATTTTTCAGTGGATTAAAGAAAATATACCCAACGCGTTAATCAATGTAATGGATCAATATCATCCGGATAGTTTTGCTGACCCCCGAAATCCGCAATTCGATGAGAAACGGTGCGGTGACATTGCTCGATTTCCGACAAAAGGAGAAATCATGGAAACCATGTATTATGCCAAAGAATTAGGCCTCAACTTTGAAGAAATAACCTTTGAAAAAAGTGTATTTGGTATTCGGCTCTAAAGGATTGAAAAAAGTTAAAAAAAGAAATAATATGACCCATTATGCCAAATTAAAGGAACGGAAGCACGCTAAGTAAGGAAGCAATAATTCCCGTTAAAAAAATACCGTCCCAAGTTCCAGCGCCACCAATAGAAGCTTTGGGTGCTCCCAAATTGGCAATATCTTTGTAATGAAGGACATCGGCACCAATCAATGTTCCCATGGTTCCGGCAACATAAGCTAAGGCGGGAGCCAAGGTAAAATCGCCAATTACGGAAGCAAAGAATACACCATTCAAAGTAGCAATCATGGGAGATAGAAAGAAAGGCATGGCAATCCCCAGTCCTTTCATTGGCTTTGCTGCGGGATATGTCAATATAGAGACGACAAAAATACCGAAAAGAAAGAAAATAGCGCTACTTACGTTTATAGCAATGAGATAAACCGATAAAAGTAGTGGAATGATTGCACCCCCAAAATTAACTAAAATATGTGTCTCTTGCGGATGAATAGAATAGTTTACTGGTTGTTCTAGACCAAAAAAACTTAATTCTAAATGATTAAATCCAATTTCTGAATTTTGGTTTTTTAATTTGATTAATGGAATATTGATGAAACTACCAAAAATGGATATAATAACAAGAAAAAGCACAGTTAAACGGGAAAAACCTAAATTTTGAAAGCCATTCATAATAAGAAAAAGACTGAAAAGGATAAACATACCGATAAATATTAATTGGACAGCACTCATACGCCGATTAAACAACATTCTGTTAGGCGGCCCTAATTGCTGTTTACTCACACACATCAACTCACTAACTCACTCATGACTAGATATAAAATTAACATTTATAAAACAAACTATATGTG
>WAPZ01000305.1 GCA_015520535.1 Candidatus Heimdallarchaeota archaeon | reverse complement strand
GAAAAATAAATAATATGAAAAAGAAAGAAAAAATATGCTTCCTATCCTTGTCCATACGGCGGTGGTGGCGGGTCGGCTCGAATTCCTAATATACCACTACTCAATATAAAAAAAACTAAGAGATATCCACCAATCATTAATCCTTTAAATAATATTCTTTTTGAAATTTTCATCTTTTTTGCACCAGTTTTATATTTTTCAATAAAGTAAAATGAAAGAAAATCTTTAAACATCTCGAAAAAAAAATTCTCATAGAAGTGTTGTTTTTGCCTTCCCCCATTAAAAAATCTAGATGAGATCAATGAACCATGCTCATCAAAATGAAATGAATTTGCTTAGAGATAGATTAACTCCACTCGCAAAAATTTTTTTCGATGATTGGAATACCATTATACATAGTTATGAAAAACTAAAGAATGAAAAGGAACGAAATGCTTTTTTTTCAAAAATTGCGTTAAAAATGTCCCTTATCCAAAATCTCAGTATTGACGAGAATGAAAATATTGTGGTGATATCTGATAATCAAATGAAAAAATACTATGGTTCCTTCATTATTCAGTTTGACCATGGACGCTTTACTATGCTCTATCCCTTTAGCCTCTGGCAATGGACAATCCCACACGCTAAAAATCTGGTCATCAAAGCCCTTCTTTCATATCAAAAAGTCACACCCTCAATTTTTGTTCAAACGTTACTCCAAACATATCGCTTAATTCCGGCAAAATTGAAAAAAGTGGACAAGCAAATTTTAATCTACCTTAGTGATATAAAAAAGCCCGCAGAACGCAGATCTTTGCATGTAATTTCATATAACGTTCTTGCTCATTACCTTAACGTCTCCAAAGACACTGTAATTCGAAGAATAAAAAAAATGCTTCATGAAAATGCCTTATATCACGGGTTTGCCCTAAATTCTTCTAAATTAGGATTTTTGACCGTTTATCGGGAAGATAACACGGAAACATATGACGAAAAGGAGCTTCTCCCGTTTATTTTATTTCAAATTCATACGCCTAAGAAAATTGTCGGTGTTTATCAATATCCTCCTTATATTCCCGTACCAAAAGCCAGTGTGATGACTGAAATTCCCTTATTAAGACTGACATTCAGCTGGAATTTGAGGTCGATCTTGTATCCGGAGGTCCAAATCGATAATAACCCCTTAACGTTTTTTTCTCTAGACCAGGATCTCTATCCACAAAATGTTCGCATATTGGATCTGGAGGTACCATACGAACCACTCCCCTTCACCGCAAAGGAATTAGAAATTCTCAAGAACATAGCCACTCGAACACCAGTTTTTGGAAAATTACAGCATGTGGCAAAAAAATTTGGCGTTGCAGAGTCTTTTCTACGGAAAACATTATCCAAAATGATTAAAGAGGACATTATTTATTATTATCCGTATTTTACACGTTTAACTCAAATTTTACGTGCCTTTGTAGTGATAAAGTTTTCTAATAATGATTTAACTGGTGCTACGCGACAACAAGAACTAAAAAAATTTAACCTTCTGGTGAAAAGCATCGACAATGAATTTGAACCCGCAACTCTGTGGTTCTATAAATCTAAGGAAATCGATAGATTTTGCCGATTTTTATTAACGCTTCCCCATGCTGACATATATTTGGGCGAAACTATGCTAATTGCTTTCTTATATATTCCGACCAGCTGGACACCATGGTTTTTAGGTCAAATCTATACACAAATACCGGCTCAATGGGATTTAGAGTTTATTCCCATTACTGGACGTTATTTCTTCAAAGAATTTCTAAAATTGGATAATTGGACCTTTGAAATTAGAGAAAATGGCTTGATACGGTGGTTCCCTCCCACTACTCCCCAAAATAAATAAATTTACTGGTTATTTATATTTCATCGCTCTTTTTTTGCTAATCATTGCGCAAATGATTTCTTTTGGAAAATTATGACCATATTACTTTTTTGACGCTGCATTTTCAGTAAAATAGGGCATAAATTCGTGCTTAATTTAATATTAGGTATATTTAATGAAAATGCATTCGTTGGGATAGTATTTCCTCTAATAGACAGCGTTCCCGCCGGTTTCAAGAAGTCTTGAACAATCATTTGAAGTTGTGTGAAACTTACATGTGCATGTGGATAAAACGAATAACCACTTGTTGAAATCCATAACGAGGTGAATATGTTAGATGAACACTAAACTTTTTGGTTTAAGAATTGGTATTGCACTAACATTTGTGCTTTTACTGTTTGTTTCTACCTACTCACAAGTAGGTGCAACAGCTGATGCCGTTGAAGACATGCGTCATCCCATTGATCCACCGACCATGCGTTCTTTTCTCATTGACGCCATAAAAAAAGGTTTTTTACGACTTCTTTATCTGATGGACGATGCAAACTTTAGTACACAGAATGTCCTCTATACCACATTTACGCGTTCGGGCTCACGAACGTACACGCTCAATAACAATGATACTTTTGGGTATGATTTGAACGACCAGGCGGTTTCTAAGCTTAAATTATATATTAATAATACACTGGCGAAACTGCAAATAGCTAACGAAACATTGATTGAATACAATAACACGGCAGCCAACGTCTGGAATAGTTCCGATTTTCAAAACCATCCTACAGTCAATCAAAGCTCTTTTAACTCCTATGAAGAATTTGCTATCAGTTATATTGCTTTTGAGATTAAAGCAAATGCCGATAACGGGACGAACAACGATCTTACGCCCGGTAACTTAGATGATTTTGCCACTTTTGTTGAAAATACGCCGTTTTGGAAGCGAAACCTTCTCATCGAATTCCATCTTACTAGAAAAACCGACATACATATTCCATTGCTTTATAATATCTTTGGTCCCGTCATGCGTATTCCAGCACATAATGTCTTCCGACTCATCGAACGTGTGATTACCTTCTTTGACGATCTCTGGATGGAAATCGAAAATCGAACCAGTTTGTCTATTACTTTGAGCTATGCCGTGGATGCGGTTGTCAACGTAACGGCACAAGCATCAGCCGCTGTTATCTTATACGACAACGACTCCAGTGTAGTAAATGCAATTAACAAAATTAAAAATAATGAGTCTGTTGATAGTCAACCCTTTACTGGTGATGAAGTCCTTACTATGGTTGATCAAGTCCTTATCCAACAAGAATTTGACGGCTTCCTTGAAACGTCCAGTCTCTGGCAATATGATGACGGCTCTGACGCTATTCTTCTTAAACATCTTGTCCGAATACTTTCCAGAAATCGACACTACGCTGAAAATCTCGCCCGTGCCATGCACATTAATATTGATTTGTTCAGAGAATTCCTCGGTCCACGACATCGTATCATTAACACCAGTGATCTCGGTCATACTGTCAAAAACGCCTACGGACGCTTTAATGTGGCACAATTAAAAATCCATAATCTTACTCTAATACGAACTTCCACGGGAAGAATCGCTATCAAAAACTTTGCATTTAGCTACTTTGAACATCGCATGCTGGGAACCACTCTTTACAATGATACCAATGAAAATGGACGTTTAGACCTTGGTATTGTCCGTATACCCAATCGCTTCGCCAACGGACCACAAATTATTCCAATCATGTCACCTGAAGCTGCCTACCGTGTAGATTGGAGTGGCGTAGAAAGTGTTACGTATCAAAAACCCGAAACCGTCTCTGACGACCTTTCAATGGGAGTTACCTTCAATAATGTTACCGCTCGGTTAGTCCCACTCCATATCCGGCCAGAACAAGCCCTCTTTAATACCAGCGAAGCCGTTAGTGAACAAACCATTGATAACATTTCCATTAAGTTTCACTTCACTATTGTGCCCGAAAATGCCACTGCGAACCTTAAATTCGACTACATTATTGGAAATTGGTCCAATAAAACGGTTGTTGAAGGTCTTTCTCTAAATCAAATGTTTGCCACCGCGGTCATTGATAGTAAAGGCGGATTCCGACGAATGCAAATGGAAAATCAGACCGAAGTTGATCCCGACACCTCTAACACCACTCGAGTACGAAGATTCCGCTTTGCTGAAAAAACTAATATAGATGCCGAAATCAGACTGGATGACATACCTTACACCTGGAATGGAACTGAAGCCGTAAACGCCACCGGTGAACTTATACCCTTGCACGCTGGTCTCCGAATGTTCGGTAAAATCACGCAAGAAGGAAGTACACTCATGCAAATGGCCATCGCCTCTAAAAATCAAGTCTATCTTTACTCCATTAGCTATCCCAAATTTAGCGGTGAAACTATCAGTCATGACCCCACCTTTAGCGTCGTAGCATCCAGTCCTAGCTCAAGCAGCGGAACTGGAGAAACTTCGCCAGAATCCTCTAGTGGTACCGAAGGTAATGGTGGCGCGGTCCCCGGCTTTGAAGTCCCGGCCCTCTTAACTGTGATGCTTGCAACTTCAGCTATTTATCTTAAAAAACGCAGAAAATAACAATTTATTTCAATTTTTTCTTTTATTCCTTCTTTTTAACATCTTTTCTTTTAGTAAAACGGTTAAAATACAGTTTTTCACGGTCAATCAATAATTTGTGCTAATCCTTTGGCAAAAATAAATACGTATCATATTCTCTTTTCCGCATCACCCAACCATTTAACTCAAAAATCGACAAAATCTCTTTAACATCCGTAATTGGCAACTTTGTCGCCGCACTTAATTCTTCCAATGTCACACCACCATAATACTTTAGATCTTGAGACATCATTAATAAATGCTTCGCCACTTTTTTCTCCTTTGTATTTAACATAATCTGAACGGATGGATCACGCAACGACCCTAACTGTTCATTTAACTGTGAAATTGCCGTGTTTATAGCCCATTCCACAAAATTTTTCACATCTAAAAACCCATATTTTTCCTTAATCCGCGGATGGTAAATCAGTTTCTCGATTCGCTCTTTAAGCCGCGGATCCAACGTGATTGTTAAACCCGCCGAAATCTGCCGAACTAATAAACGTAACGCTGCTGGACGTGAACAACGATACTTTTCAGCATACTCCTTAATAATTTCAGCGTCTTGCCCAGAAAAACTTGTATTAATAGTGATGTGACCTTCTGCGACTTCTATTTCTGACCCAACACCACTGGATGACACTAATGCGTCTTTTCTGCGTTTTTTTGGCATTTGTTTCACATCTTTACATTATTTTGTGGTAAAGTATTCTAAAATAATTTACTTTATCTTCTCTTAAATATATCACTGATCGAATGGTGGATGATTTGTACCCTCATCGTGCAACATGAGACAAAATCAGAATATGGAGTTCACCATAGGGAGCAATATCCCAAAAAATATGATGCTTTTCAGTCAAATAAACTAGATAAAGTTTTTATGCTTGAATATTAGACATTGCATGAATGTTAAGAGTATTAAAATTATCATTGCCCAATTTACTTTTTTACCATTTTTTTAGATAATAATATTGGAGTTCTGGTACTAAAAGAAGGTTTCTATAAGAT
>WAPZ01000304.1 GCA_015520535.1 Candidatus Heimdallarchaeota archaeon | reverse complement strand
GTGTGTAATGAAGAAAAAAAAGTTTTGTGGCATCAATAACTTAGTTACATGAAACCTTCTAGATTTAGGATTAGAAATATGTCGCGAATGGAAAAGACGCCAATTGGTTTTTCAGAATCGTCTACTACCACGAGATGATCTATTTTGTGTTTTTTGAATTTATCATAGGCTTCGGTATAGGGAGTATCGGGGGTTACGGTGATAAGGGGGGTGCTCATGATGTCACCACAGTTTTTGTTTTCTAAAATGAGTTTTGATCCGTCAGTGGGGCTTTGTCTAAGAAGTTCTTTGAAAATATTGGTTTTTGTTATTATGCCAACAGCTTTTCCTTCTTGGTTTTCATCGATGACGACTACGGAACCTATGTCTTTTTCCAGCATGGTTTCAATAGCTTTTCGGATGGTATCGGTGGTATTAACTGTTATTACACCTTTTTTGATAAAAGGGCCAATTTTCTTTACCATGTTCTCTTCACCGGGTGTGAGTTTTCTGGATAAAACTCTTTTTAGCTGGACTTTTATATCTTCGCTTTTATGAGTAGATTTAGCGTGCAGCCATGACTAGAATGTAGAGAATATCAGCTGAACCCGCTGCATGATCAGCAGCATTTTCTAGGTCTGAGAGCATGTCAATGGCTAATAGGATTGTTTGTGGACTCAAATTTTCTGTCAGTAAAGCTTTTTTTATGGAGAAATAGAGATCATCTGTACTTTGTTCTAGCGTTTCAACTTCAAAGCGGATGTTAAGAAGAGTTTCATCGTCAATTCCCAAAACATCAATCATTTTTCTAATCAACCGTGCACTTGAAAGTATCATTTCTGAAATAGTGCGAAAACGTCCCCATAAATCTTGGCCAAAGGTTATTTTGAGTTCTAAAAGAATCAATGCGTTTTTAGCTGCAGCTTTGACCCAATTTGCAATCGGATCAATTTGATAAATTAATTTAAAGAGATCTTCACGAATCTTCGGATCTAGTTTTACACGACTAATTTCTTTAAAAAGACTTTGTTTGATAAGATCAGCAGAACGTTCTTGAATTAACACGCGTTTGAAAGCAGCTTCAGCTTCATCGACTCTGGTGTTTTCGTCTAAATTTTTGTCGGTAATTTTGTTCATTGCTAAATCGAATTCATAGCACGTGTCAATTACTTTTCCAATGTGTTCGTGGAAAAGATTCACAATTTTTGTGGTTCGACGTTCACGAAACCACGTTACCAAAGAAAAATATTCTTTTTCCTCAGTTTTTGTATTTGGGTTAGAAGTATTTTTTTCATTATTCAAGCTGTAATTCCTCCTTTAAACCATATTTTGGTTCTTTAAATAATATTATTCCATTTGGTTTAAATCGAACATAAATTTGAGTGTTAATTGGGAGTATTTTTTGTGAAAGCGGCGCATCTGCCAAAATCAAGTCTTCTGTGAAACTTAAAATTTCATATCGATAATAGCTGCCCATAAAAATACGCCGCTTGATTTTGCCACCAATGGTATTATCTGTTTTTTTGGGAAGTATTAAGGTGTTTTCAGGTCGACAAAAGAGTACAACGGGCTCTCCAGCATCAAATTCTGGATAAAACGGCTGTTTTTTGATTTTAATCATTTTTTCTCGGCGTAAATTTATGGTAAAACTGGTATCATCTTGTGCTTGCACATAACCTTCAATAAAATTTGCTTGTCCAATAAAATATCCTTCAAAAAGGCTCTTTGGTGTGTTGTACATTTCTTGTGGTGTTGCTACATTCACTATTTCACCTTTTCGCATCAGAATGATTTTGTCTGCAACACTCATGGCTTCGTCTTGGTCATGAGTAACGTGTACAGCGGTAATGCCTAGTTCTTTGACCAACTTTCGTATTTTAGTGCGTAATTCGACACGAACCGCTGGGTCTAATGCTGAAAGGGGTTCATCTAAAATCATCAGTTTAGCTTCCGTTGATAATGCTCTTGCCAGTGCAGCTTTTTGTTGAAAGCCACTTGAAAGGTTTTGTGGGAGCTCGTTCTTTTTCTCTTCCAGTTCTACGAGTCCAAGTATTTGATTTCCAATTTGATTTTGTTTCTTTGCCGGAAATCCGCGTACAAAAGGTGAATATGTCACATTTTCCCAGACATTGAGATGTGGGAACAATGCTATATTTTGAAAAACAAATGACAAATGACGTTCTTCTAAAGGAACATCAGTTACATCTTTTCCGTCTAAAAATACTTTTCCTGTTGTTGGTTTCCAAATTCCCGCAATAATATTGAGCAACGTAGTTTTTCCACAACCTGAGGGCCCCAAAATAACTACATATTCACCATCATTTATTGTGAGATTTACTTTCTTTAGTGCAAAAATACGCCCAAAACGTTTTGTTACATTTTGAAGTTCAATTTTTGGCATCTTAAAACCTCATTGTGTTCTTATATGGGGAAAAGAAAGAAATATTTCGGATCAAATTCCACATAGACTTTTTCGCCCGTTTTAAAACGTGTGGCTGTTAATGACGGAACTTTGATTATCAATTTTTTTGTGTGATTTTTTGTTTCGACCTTTTTGCTCTTATTTTCATTTTTTTCCAGTTCGACTTCAATGTTTGTCCATTTCCCTAAATAGCTTTTGCTTAGAACTTTGCCCTTGAGTAGATTTTCTTTTTGTGATATTTTTTCTTTTTCTTCTTGTAGTATTTCATCATTTTCCATGTTTTGATGCCGTTTAATGAGACGAAGCGATTCTGCCTTTGCGATGAGAATGTATTTATTATTTTTATCCAGTGGTGTGGAGGTTGTGAATGTAAATTGGTAGTCATCAATCGTTTTAAAATTATATTTGTAGAGTTTTTCTGGAGTATCAGTAATTTTTTCCTCAAACGCTTGAATTTCCACTTGAAATTCATTGACTTCACTCATAAATCGAGCAACAAAGGGATTTGCTGGTTGCAGATAAATTTCTTCTGGTGTTCCGACTTGTTCAATTCTTCCATTGTTAAGGATAACAATACGATCTGCAACACTTAATGCTTCTTCTTGATCATGAGTTACATGTAAAACCGTATACTTAAGTTTTTCAGATAGATCTCGCAATTCTGAACGTAACTCGAGTCTTAAGCGTGCATCTAGTGCACGTAAAGGTTCATCTAAAAGAAGAATATTAAAACCAGCGGCTAAAGAGCGAGCTAAAGCTGTTCGTTGTTTCATACCACCTGAAAGTTCATGAGGATAGGCATCAGAACGTTCTCGCAAATGGACTAATTGAAGCACTTCACTTCCTATTTCATATATTTGTTCCTTAGCTAATCCTTGCATTCGTGGACTAAAGGTAACATTGTTCCACACATTCATTTTTGGAAACAGAGCATAATTTTGGGGTAAAAAGGCAATTTTCCGTTCTTCAGCGGGAACTTTTGTTATGTCGCGATTATCAACTAAAATTTTTCCTTGTGTCGGTTTTGTTACTCCAGAAATAATGCGTAATAGCGTGGTTTTTCCAGCACCAGAGGGCCCCAGAATAACTAGATATTCACCTTCATAGACAGTCAATGAAACGTTTTGAAGAGCAACTACCTTTCCAAATTTTTTTGTAACATTCCTTAGTTCGATTTTAACCTTTTTTTTGCTAGTGTTCATGGTTGCTTCACTTGCCCTATAGTGATTTTCTTATTTTCAGTCGCTGGAAAATATTATTAAGGTCTTTGCGAATCTGTTCGGAATTGATGAGTATTTTGAGTGACCACAAAATTATATAACTTATTGCGGTTAAGACAAGTGTGGATGCTCCCGCCAAAACATACTGTCCACTTTTTACTTGGTTTACAATATATACTGGTGCCGTTTCTATATCTGAAACCGCCAATGTTGCTCCCGTTTCCCCAACACTTCGTGTGAATCCCATGATTGCACCTGCCACAATTGACCCTTTAATACTAGGTAACACCACTTCTAAGAACACATCGAAGGGACGAGCGCCCAATGTTTGTGCTGCTTCTTCAATTGCTACGTCAAATTCTTCTAAACCACCAACCACGTTTCGTGCTATAAAAGGAAACGTCATTGCCATATGTGCAAAAACTACTAAAAGAATCTCCGGCAACCATCCGGTAATACTAGTTTTCCAAAAAAGACGAACCGAAATTCCAACAGCGGCTGAAGGTACTAAATAGGGCACGTCGATAAGCGAATCTATAATGCGTGTCATGATCCCAGACTTGCGAGTAATGTAGATGGCAACAGGTACACCAACAATCACGTTTAAAACTGTGGCTAACCCTGCTACAAAAAATGAGGTAAAAATACTTTGAATAAACGGACCCCATTCAACGTTACTGGGAAGGGGATTGGTAAAAAGATAATTAACTAAGAAGAATGAGGGAACAAAGACAAACAGAGTGATATATGTAATGGCCATGGTGTCACGAAACCGTACAAAGAGTCCCTTACTAATTTTATGCTCTAAATTTGGCGCAACTTTTTTAACGGGTGATCTACTTTTTTTAATCAAGGTTTTCATTGCAAAAATTATAATTAAAGCTAATACAATCAATAAAAAACTAACAAACGCTAATGCCGCTTCATATTGTGCTTTTACAGCGGGTGAGATATCCGGGTTCTTTGTGACTCCTTTCCAGACATCGACCAATGCTGTACCTTGAATACGATCATTTTCAGTTAAATTAGCGCCTTTCAATGTTCTTAATAATGTAACGACTCCGCCGGTGTCAGAAAGTGATTTTGCAAAAGCTAACACCGAAGCAGTAGCTAACCCCGACCTGAACATAGGTAATGTAATAGTTCGTGCCGCGGTGAAACGGCTTGCTCCGCATGTTAGTGCTGCAATTTCGTAACTTTGATCTAATTCCTCTAAAATTTCTGTAAGAGAGCGGACTACATACGGAAAGGTCGTGGTAAAGTGAAAAAGGACGATTAAGACAAACACATCAGTAAAAATTTGCAATGCACCAAACGGCGCTTTAATACCGGGGGTGTGCCCCCAAAATATGGCGGCGGAAAACCCCAAACCGGCGGTTGGTATCGATAGTGGTGACTCAATAAGCGTGTTTACCAGTTCTTTCCCGTAAAAATTTTTTCTTGCAATCAGCCACGCTAACGGGAGACCGAAAAGAATGTCAATAAACGTTACTGCAAAAGAGACGGCAAAAGAAAGTGTGATTGCATTGATTATTATTCGCATTCTTTCCCCATTTCCTAAAACCACAGCATTGATTTCGTTGAATCGTAGTACAATATAAAGTAGCACATACGTCGTTGGAATTAGTATAAAAAGAAAGAACACCGTTATTACAAAAGAATACCATAATTTGCTTAAAGTCCGATTTGAACTCCATCTTGATATAGATTTCGCAACATTCATGGTCATTGTTTACACCAAAATTGTTATGAGCAGCTAAATCTTATATTTTCAGTTTAAAGAAATTCTATCCTTTGTTAAACGCAAAAAAGAATTATTCTTTAAATCTTTCTACGAACAATACTAGTACATAATGCTC
>WAPZ01000303.1 GCA_015520535.1 Candidatus Heimdallarchaeota archaeon | reverse complement strand
GGATAAAAAACGATAAGAAGACCCCCTTTTTTCGCCATTTCTCCCACAGTCCCCGGTGTACATTGCCAAAGGTGCTTCAAAACTCTTGTTCTGCAATGATATTAAGAATTTTGTGTCTGTTTAATACACCATCCTCTGGCAAATTCCAGCACGGTATCCACCCCTTTTCGTATATCCTCGATATTTTGTTGAATTTCGATATCCGGGAGGATGCCCCGTGTCCAGCCGGTATCGCCATTGGCCCGAATAAAACGCTTGGTGGATACTCCGACCAGAAGCTTGGTATTGGGAAGCCTGAACATATAAATTTCTCCGAACGCGTTGGGTACCCCACCAGTCTCTTCGCCAATCAACACCGCCAATTGGTAATCTTTAATAGCATTGGCCAATTTCTGTGCACTGGAAAAAGTCCGTGGCCCGATGAGCACACACACCGGACCGGAATATCGCAACGGATTCTCCGCCGGATATGTCAAAGGTACGTCTTTATTTAAAAATTTACCATTGGGGGTCCCCCAGATTCTGCGTCCATCCGCAAATAAATATTGAACCGGTATCCAGCAAAGCCACGTCGGTAAAAATCGTGTTTTTAATCCATTTTTAATTTGTTTACTCATTTTCCATTCCCATCGTGCCATCAAACGATACGGTTTTTCCGTAATGTACGTCAACAGCTTATTGCCCAGCGATGATGTACCACCGCCATTGTTTCGTAAATCAATGATGAGTCCCGCAGCCGATTTTTGCTGAATGGCAGCAAATGTCTCTTTAAGAAAAGTTTCAAACGCTTCAGGACGTCGCATCCTGCGAAAGTCCAGATATCCGATATTGCCGTCCAACCAGCGGAATGAATAATCATTTGAAGACGGGACTGTTCTTTTTTGCTCGTAGAATTGTTGAATTTCTTTTTCCGTTACGCCCTTTACGGTGGTGATTTGAATTGCATTCGAACCATTACGACGCCATTGCAGGGTGTACGGTGGATTGATTCCATGCAACCAGAGATAACTTTGAAAAAAGCTTCGCAACCTGTAGGTTTTGAGATGGCGAGTTTCAGCACTAACCAGACTACTGAACAGGCGAAACAGAGAGTCCACAGGATTGCCATTGACAGCCAAAATCCAGTCTCCGGTTTTAATGGGGATGTTCTCCTGCAAAACGTGTTTCACCTGCAGACCATTTTCGGTAATAGTAAACACACTGAATGGAAACCACTGCCCTCCCTGTCGACTGTACCGGGCCATTTCTTCTTTTGGGGCAACAGCAACCGTATGCCCATCCCGAAATGTTGCCGCAATCTGAGCCACGACCGGGAAAAATTCTGTTCGGGTTAGTTTCCGGTTTATTCTGGATAAAAGAAGGTTCTTAATGGCAAAAACACTATCCCTGGGAATATGGGTATATAGATTGGGATGTACCGCTTCGAAGGTTTTCAGCATAAAATCTACATCGGCGTTTAAATCATTCCAATCGAATTTATTATCGATCAATTCGGTTTTAACCGGCTGCACTTTGTAATTGCGGTAATGAACATGGGACAAGAACGTGATCACGCCCAAAATCAGTAGCAAACCCAACGCAATCTTCCAAAACGTACGTTTTTTACAAAAGATGAACATGGCCTCGGTTTCTCCTGTTTTGTTATTCTACAATTGTGCTTGCTAAACGGTTATGACGTTGACAACGAAGTGCAAGGAACGAGCCGCTACCACCTGGTAGTGTTATTCGCCAACATCACCGAATGACGGTGAAGCCCAGAAATACTAAACCAATTGCATATGATGCAATCAATTGATGAATTGCTCTTTTTGGAATATGAACATTTTGTTTTACCTCAAGAATGAATTCTTCCACCATTTAATTCCATTATTGCAACGTCAGAAAAAATAAAAGCGCCTATCTTTTGGTAACTCTGAGACAAAAAGAAATACAATTTTCTCACTTAAAAAACCAACGAAAAAATGGATTGAAAACGATGAAATCGTAATGATGAAAAAAGGTATAAAATTTTTAAATTTACTGCTGCAGGAAGTTAGGCAAACGTTTGAAAATATGCTATAAAAAGGATGTATGATTTACAATTTTTTTCTTCTCACGAAGGGTAATCCCATTTTTCCATTTTTCTTTTGTGTTTAGTACCAATGCTCCGGAATGCGTTAACAAAGAAATTAAACGTCGGTTAAAAAGCATGGAACAGTTGCCAAGCCAGGAGAGGACGGAGAAATATCTCTATACCATTTTAAGCGAAAAGGACGAGCGTTTCATAACCCGACGATTAAAGAATTGGGAGTTTTATTACTCCATTAATCTGGAACAGAAAAAGAAGAAAACGGTCCACAGGAGTGGGGAGACACAATTAACTTGCTACAACCTTAAGTGTTTTTCGCACACTACATCTTTTTCCTTACTACCTATCACCTACATTTCCGCAAACACTTCATAGTGTTCCACACTCTCTTCAAATTCCAGGAGGTAGTCTTTATCTTCCGGATAATATTTCGCTTTCTCGT
Source organism: Candidatus Heimdallarchaeota archaeon (assembly GCA_015520535.1). Classification (GTDB taxonomy): domain Archaea; phylum Asgardarchaeota; class Heimdallarchaeia; order Hodarchaeales; family S146-22; genus S146-22. The sequence goes on along the minus strand of WAPZ01000303.1, from coordinate 607 downwards.
ATTCTTCACCGGCAAACTTTTTGATGGCTTCAATATTCTCCCAAAACGTAATTAGCGTGAAGTGCCCTTCTCCATTTCTAAGAGCTCTTAGAAAAATGAGTCGAATAAATCCTTCAGTACCCCTGTAGTCAGGTATCGCCCTCTCTTTCAAAAACGTTGTATATGCTTCATAATCTTTTGCTCTCTTTCGCCCATGCCATATTCTCGCTATCATGTGCTTTCCTTTCATTTATGCTTATTCTTTGTGTAATTTTTGGTAGTGTAACTTTAATTGTCTCTGAAAGATAAAGAAAAATAAAATCAGCCTCATGGGAGGCCAAAACAAATTGAATCAAAATACAGTAAGTTGACAGCATGAAAGACAAGCACACTTTAACATTGCTGCGTTTGTTAGCCGGATTGTATTCGTCCTTTTATCTCCTCCCGGAACTGTTTGAGTTCTCCCCAAACTTCCACATCCAGACTGCCATCTTTCAGGAATTTTTCCGCTAATTTGATTGCTTCATCCATTAAGAATAATGCTTCTTCCAATCGCTCTTTTACCAAATAAACTCTGGCTAACCCTTCATATCCATCATGATGTTGCGGTTGGGATAATATTAAGGCT
>WAPZ01000302.1 GCA_015520535.1 Candidatus Heimdallarchaeota archaeon | reverse complement strand
GTATTGCACCCATAAGTGTAATTATTAAAAAGAACACAATGTATTAAGAAATTTTTTGTATTCTGGAAATTATGAATATGAAATGGTCATGTAGCGGTAGGAAGATATTTAAGCTCGCAGAATGTATGGTGTGATGGTGTTATTTATGATAGAGGAAAGAGAGGATCGTGATACTTCAAATACCGATTCGGATTTTGCGGATGATGAAGAGTATTCAGTAGAGGAAGAAAGATTTGATCCACTAACTAATCTCTTGCTCAACATGCTTTTTGACAGACTTGACCAAATAAAAGACATGTTTGACTATGTAGAGAAACTTATGGATAGATACGAAGAGATAAATGAAAGACAGTTAAAGATAAAAGAAGAGCAGCTAAAACTGAAGAAGGAACTGCTTGCTGTCAAAGAAAACCAACAAATCATTTCAGAAACCCAGAGTATTATGTCAAAGAACATGCTAGAGTTGAGCCGAATAGTTACACAAATAGTAAAATTCCTTGAAAAGAAGGGCGCTGATATTGACTTTTCTTCCTATAGCCATTGAGATGAAATAATGTGTGTTATAGGTGTTATTTGATATCCCATTTATCGGTTTCAAGGGTTATATTTTAGTGCTGGGCTAAAGGCGATTAAAAACATCATAGCGTTTCATAATCGGCATTTTTAAAATTTCTTAGCGTTAAAATCCTATAAATCTTTGACTAAGCATCTTTGAATGTATTTTTTCCTCATTTACTGGTCAAATGATGATTTTATTTTTTTTCTCCTTCAGATGAAGAAATCTGTGTGATCTGAGGGCACCTCAGCATAAATGACATTATAATCATTCTCTCTTTTAATACATTCACGCGTTTAGTTTTCTGTACAGCAATTTAAGAAAATTAAATACGGCCTTCATGGCTACTACTATGCCACAACGTTTAATAGAAATATTGTTTCCATGTAAATTCAGATAACTGAACAAAAACGGCAACAACTAAAAATGTGCGGACAAGAAATTCAAATTTTTTAGTAAATACGCTTTGCGATTTTCTGCCACATAGAACATATTTTTAAAGCGTGACATGCAAAATGTTACCTATTGATGATTTTAAAACGTTAAAAAGCAAAGAAGACTAAAGAGGGGACATTTTTACTATTATGAGTTAAGAAATCAAAGGTGTGAGACTTACTAATGAATCTAAAGAAAAAGAGCCGTATTAATTTTATAGTTTTAATGTTTCTTACAGTAGCCGCTGTCTTACCATACGTTTCGCCTTTGTTGGTTGGTGGAGTTTCAAATAATGGTGATAAATTGGATTTAACTTCCCTTACGCGTGCATGTGTGGAAGTGACGGATGCACCCCCACCAAAAGATGGTATTCCTGCAATAGACAATCCACAGTATATATCAGCGTTAGAATTTGAAAGTAAGCATACAACAGATTATCTTGACGAGGCGCGGGTGTTGGGAGTGGTTATTAATGATCAAGCATATGCTTATCCTCTGGATATTTTGAATTGGCATGAAATTGTCAATGATAAAAGTGATGATACGATATTTAGTGTTACTTATTGCCCATTAACGGGGAGTGGTGTGCTTTTTCTGACAAATGTCTTGAATGGCAGCACTATTGGGACCACGGGCACATTGTTGGAAAACAATTTGGTATTTTATGATCGGCTCAGTGATACGTGGTGGAGTCAAATGTTAGGTATTGGGATTTGCGGAGCTAATGCTGGCATGTCTTTACCTACATATCCGATGGTTGAGCTTTTGTGGCGTGATTGGAATAGTATGTATCCGGATACACAGGTATTAAGTCGTAATACGGGCTATAGTCGCAATTATGATAGTAATCCTTATGCGGGCTATGAAGAAAGTGGCTCTATTTGGTTTCAGACAAGTTTCACGCGGCATATTTATCCATACAATCTTTTTCATCCCAAAGAAGTAACGTATGTAGTAACGATTGGTTCTCAAGTCTATTTGTTTCCACGTTCAGAATTGGAAAAGCAGTCGGTCATTAATTTGGAATACGAGGGTGAAAATGTAGTCATTTTATTTGACAAGGAACACAACATATTAATGTCTTTTTCAGCAACACTTAATGGTAAAACGTTACATTTTTCTGAAAATACAGATGTCATCGCTGAAAAAAGAATGACATTCGGCCTTCTAACCTTTACTGACGATTCTGGCACTGTTTGGAATTTACGTGGAGAAGCCATTGCGGGTAAATTTAACGGGGAATCACTGACACGCTGGAATGCGGCTTATAACGCTTACTGGTTTGCCGCAGTAGTTCATTTTCCATCGGCAAAAATTTTTGTAAATGGGACGTATATTGAGAATATACTTGGTAGTACTCAGAATAAAGATGCTGTTGACAAAAATGCTCAAATTCAAGCCGTTGGAAATGTGTTACTATTCCTTTTTGCCTTAAGTGGTATGGGCATTTTGATCGTAATCCCTATATATTCCTATCTCAAGAACAAAAGACTGTAGTTTATCGATATAAATAAAACTCGATTATTGTCGGTAAAAACGCGAAAAACGGAAAGTACTATTC
>WAPZ01000301.1 GCA_015520535.1 Candidatus Heimdallarchaeota archaeon | reverse complement strand
CTAAGGCTTGATCAAGGCATAAATAACCAGCAACGTTTCTGAAAGAAGATTCTTTTAATAGTTCTAATGAGATGGTTTCTTTATCAAAATAATATGAGCCATTTGGAAGGTTTTCGACTGCATTAACAATTAAATAGAGTTCAAGTAATGAGTTTAGTGATGTATTGAGAAAATCGGTGGTTATTGGTGTGATTGCTGCGGTGAGAATTGTGGCAAGGGAATTAAGGGAAATTTCTTGGTGTGAAAATTCTCTGGTGGAGCCACGTCGCAAGATTGTTTCCCATAATGGTGGGTTTTCTGGGCTCGTGCTTTTAAACGTAGAGACAAGTTCTTTTAACGGGAATACTTTCATTACCTCTCTTTTGGGTCGTATCTGCCATGGTGAGGTAGTGGTTTGGGCGTGTTTTTTCCATTCTAATAATTCATCTTTGTCATTCAAGCATGAAGCTCCATGCATTCGGTAAATTTCGGGATATTCAATTTCATATTTGGATAAAGGCTGTGTTTTTGGGGATATTTTTGAAAAATCCTTAATATTGAGTGGTTTTTGAATTTCCTTTTTAAATTCAGAGTGTATCGGAACCAAAAAGAGTGTGGCTTCTTTTTCTCCATCTATACCAATTAATTTATTGATTAATGGGTCAATAAAGGCAGTTATTAGCTGAAAGTCGTAGGAAAACGCGTTACATACGGCAAATAGATTAGCTACCATGGCGCCGGCGTCCCAAAACCAGTGTCGGTAGGAGCGTTCTCGGTATTTCCATGCATTTTTCCATCCCAAAGCAGAAAAAACTAGTGTTGTTGAAGTTTGAAGGCATGCATCACTATCGGTAGCATAGGCTAGTATATTGCGCCAGTCTCCATCTCTAAGTTTGGTAAGAGCAAATTCAAAGGGGTTATAATGATAAATACCGGCGTTTAAACCTTCAATTTCGGCAGTGACGATATATAATTCTGTGGAATGTAAGGCACCGGTAGCAGGAGCTGTACGAAAGTAATATGTTTGTTGTAAGCCGGGAAAATGTTTAGTTCGGACAATACCATCTGTAAAAAAGAGGAGACTTGCCAATTTTTCCAATGTTAATGGTTCTTTTTTCGTTGATATGTTTTGTGTTTTTGTTCCTAGTATAGCAGTGAGAGAATCCATTGTCGGTTTTTGAAACTGGCGTGGCAAAAGAATTTTCTCCAAATCAATATATTGTTTGAATGGATGTGGCTTATTTTCCCAATCTAAGGCTGGTCCCGGTGCTCGGACGCTGTAAAAAGTATGTTTAGTATTTTCGTGATATTTTTTTGCAATCTCGATCATTTGGTTTTTCATTCTCTTGTCCTCTTCTAAAAAAATAAAGAAAGTAAGCCTATAAAAATCTTCTTAAAGAATAATATGGTATGGTGGAAACAATAGGAAAAAAATGATTGTGAGGAAGAGTGAGCACCACATTAGTCCTTAATGGTTTTAGAGAAGATGGTTCCCCATTTACTTATGAAATTGATTCTGATGCCGAAATTGTGGACTTAGGCGGACAACGCTTACGCGACATCGATCTTTCACCTTTAATTCAATGTACAAATTTAAAAGAGCTGTATTTAAATAAAAATTCGTTTTATGGAATTGATTTAACGGCACTAAAAGTGTGTACCAACCTAAAAAAACTTTCTCTTATGGACAATCAGTTACAAACTATTGATCTTTCACCGCTTGCTGGGTGCACTAATTTAGAGCAATTATATCTCAATGTAAATCAGTTGGTTTCCGTAGATTTAACACCATTACAAGCTTGTAAAGAATTAAAGGTGCTCTCCTTATCACGAAATGAGTTGAGATCTCTTGATCTTTCGCCACTCCAAGAATGTTCTAATCTTCGGGAGTTATATTTGTACGAAAACTATTTTGAAGAATTAGATTTATCGCCACTTTCAACGTGCCAAAATCTTGAAAAAATCGATTTGTATCAGAATAATTTGAAAAAAATAGATTTAAATGGTCTTAAAGGCTTAAAAAAACTACGAACTCTTTTTTTAACAAAAAATAAATTATCAAAAATAGACTTAACACCATTAGAAGAGTGTGAGTCGTTAGAGGAGCTTCATATCGCTTCTAATGAGTTATCAGCTG
>WAPZ01000300.1 GCA_015520535.1 Candidatus Heimdallarchaeota archaeon | reverse complement strand
TTACCACATCACACCGACCAAATGTCCATTTAAGGCAAATCGCAAAAGCTTTTACGTGGATTTTTCCTTATACAACACGCATTAATCGCGGAAACATGAATTTACGTGAATTACTCCGCTATTCAGCAAAACAAAAAGCCGAACGTGTGGTAATATTACAAGCCCGACAACGTAGTATTGGTAAAATCTCCATTTATGATATTAGTCAAATTCCATGGCGTCCTTTTTGGTTGGATCTATCTGTATCGGAATTTAACTTAAACTATCGGGAATTTTTTCAGCGATACGGTCGATTAAATCCCGTAAAAGTCTCACTACAGATAACAGATGTCGATCCTCTACTCAAACGTAAAATTAAACTCTTGTTTAACCCCATCCTTGAACTCAGCAATAATGTGAATCAAGACATATTAAAGGAAAAACTTCAAAAAAAGAACTACCTCCATAGCCGATCAATTGTTATAAAAATGGAAACGGCAAGTAAAAGACATCGAAGCTATTATTTTCAAGTAGTCGAACCAATAACTAATTTTGTACTTCTTTCCACAAAAATAAAATGTCCCGAAGAAGATCAGCTAAAGAAAAAATTCCGTCGATGAAATTAAGACGTTGAGAAGTCATGGATAAAAAAGAATATCCCTTCCAACTCTTTATTGAACTTATTTTTGAAAACGAAGCAGAAGCTAAAATGGTCACCACGATTATCATGCCGGAGGTAAAAAGCAACCCTTTTACTCGCTCTTTGTTAAAAATTCAACAACAAAATGAAAAAATCACATGTAAAATTTATGCTCGGGACAAAAACGCCTTATTGGCTTCACAAAATATGCTTCATCGATGGATTCAAATCATTAATGAACTATTAAACGTTTCAAAAGAAGCACACCCTTAAAAACGCATGGTTCCACAAATAGGCTCTATCTCTCGTTCTTTCAATATTTTCAATGTTTGAACAAAAAGAATACCAAATTCTGATTTTGAACTTATTGCCAGTCAATTTCATATCTTAGCAAGGCTATGATGCCACCAAACTTTTCTAATTGCTTTCCGTTATCACTGTTTTTTGGAATTACCCATACCTTCCCACGACGCTGTTCCACCGCACGGAGGATTTCAGTAACAATCTGTTGCGTATCAGACGAAACTGATTTCTCTTCGTTTGAGATGTCTACAGAAGAATAAAGAAGACTATCTAGGATTAATAGCGTTTCTATGGCACCAGTTGGAGCGATTTCTGCAATTTGTTGGATTCCATACGCAATATTATTTTTTCCTTGAGACATGCGTTTAACAAACTCCTCAAGAAGTTTATTTTCAGCCAACACACGATACTGATTCATATAATGATCCAACTTACCGCTAGAAAGAATTTCATTAACCCCAGAACGCCCGCCAATAGACGTATTTTCCAAAGAAATGCTAATTTTTTCGGTAAGCTGTTTATAATTTTTTTCTAAATAATCGACAAACTGCTCTTTTAATGAACCGGGACTGGTTATTATGGTGTGCTTCACATGATACTCATTAACTAGGCGTTCTAAATTTTTGGCAATTTTGCTAAAGAATCGTAAAATCAGTTCGGGTCGTGATTTTGTGCTGCTAGACTTGCGAGGAATACGTTCTTTATCGTCATATACCCATTGTGTTTGAAAGTTGCTAATAAGTAAAGCCGACACCTCGCCAATATCAATGCTTAAAACCAATAAGGGCGGAATTTTTGCTGCACGCTCGGCTTCCTCGAGTAACTGATGGTGGTAATCTGTCCAAAAGTGCTTTTTAATGGAAATAATATCCCCGAGTGAGACATTAATAGTATGATAGCTTCCAATTTTAACAATATCCTCAGGACCAGCTACAATTTTCCCCGTAATACGCATTCTCCGAACAATGATTGAATCTTGGAAAGCTGCATGCTCCACTTTAATGGTTAACGTTACTGGAATTCTGTGACCCTTATCCCCCGATTTTTCTTCTGAGCCTGGGCGTTTAACACGTCTTGTGGTTCTTCCGCGGACTAAATCCCCAGGTGACAAGATTTTTGATAATACATAAAGATCAGTGGGATATTCCAATTTTAGTTTCATAATTCCCTCTTTTTCATTGAAATCTAAAACTTTCATCCACAATCGCCTTTATAATGAACTTAAAGAAGTTTCAGAATACTAGTCACGGCTTCAATCTCTTTGGATTTATGCGGTCCCACACCAAGAACCGTGATAGTCCCGGGTGCAATTTGTGTACGACCGGCATCTCGAATGAGCACCACAGCTTTAGTATACCGTAAAAAAATCTTTTCTAAACGTTGCAAAGTTTCTAAATCTGGAACTTGTAGGACAACTTTCTTTTGACCCGTACGGATCCACTCTTGATATAACCTTGGATAATATCGACGGCATAGTTCCGCCGCACTGACGGCAGCATGTGCCACCTGAGTCGCCAATTTACCTTTAGATAATTTCAAATCACGACGCACAATTAAGACTTGTTTTAGTTCCATGAAACTCACGTTTTACATCCTTACATATACGATTAAAGAAAGAAAGAAAAAAGAAAAGACTATCAGAGTAGTGCATGGTCTTCATAGCTTATAAAAGCTCAGTGTAGGTC
>WAPZ01000299.1 GCA_015520535.1 Candidatus Heimdallarchaeota archaeon | reverse complement strand
TCGAAGGATTTGGCCTGGTCTGTCGCATAAGCACACTATAATAAATACTTATGCAAAAGTCTAGAATTTTATTAAAAACTATCGGACATTATTTTTGGCAATCGCTATAACATCAAATGCTCTTGGGTACAAATAAGCAATGGTTTCTCCGTCTGTTCCGAGAGTGAATGTGTCAAAAATCGAATATATGGGTTTTACGAGATCAAGGTTTTTCAGATAATAATTAATCAAACTGCCCACACAAAACTCATAACAATCAAAGTAATTGCGTTTGCCAATTTCTATCTTGAGGCTTAGATATTCCACTTTATAGACCTTTCAATTTCACGAACCAGGCTACTCAACTTGTCAAGTTCCTCATAGGTTACATCTTCTCGAAATTCAATGTCAAACTCCTCTTCAACAGCACATATGAAAGCCATAAACGACACACTGTCGAGCTCAAGTAGCTCAGTAATCGATGGGCAGCCAATGAGATCATCGCGACATATTTCTATCCCGCTGGAAGATGCCGCAATTTTTGCGATTTTTTCTGTAATGATTGCTTCCATGTATAGAGCTGCCTGGCTACTTTTTAAATTGCTGAAAAACGCAGGGGATTAATGGGGGACACCAAGATTCTCTAAAAACTTTTGCATTTGCGATTCATCGCCAGATGTTTGTGGAAAATAAACATCTGTGACATACTTTCGCTCATTCAGAGCAAGAAATACAGGCGTATAGATAAATTTGAGCTCTTTTCTGATTAGCTCTTTAGCATCATTGTAAATGAAATTTTCATATCCGGTTCTGAATTGTAAATTGCCAAAATCCGCATTCGACCCAATGACGAAGACATACTGTCGATTGAAGGTAGAGTCGATCTTTTGAGCGATATTGATCCCCTTATCAATGCAAGACCCGCAATCAAAACCCGTATAAAGCAAAACAACCATCTTCTTCTCTCGAACATACAACGAATCACCGAATATGCTTTTGAGCGCATGAATTTCCTTTCCAATCATGTTCATTCTGATTTTCTGAAAACGCTCTATTTTTCGATCTACAGCACGGGCCGGAGGTTCGGGATATTTAAAAACTATAGCATAAAATATAGCGGCAATGCTGCCGAGTAAAATCGGAACTATCAAAAATTTTCTTTTAAATGGCATGCGTCGCTCCCTGGTCTGTAAGGGTTGAATTAAGTCGATAAGCAAAAATTTTATCCTCCTTATTCTCGCATCAGTAATCAATATTTATTAAGACTTCTCGTCATTTCCTGGTCAGTGAAATCGTAAATATAGAAAGTCGCTTCGGTATTTTCAAAAACGATGAGTTTATTATCCTCAAACGCACAAAGCGATGTAATCCGGTTCAAAGGTTCCTCTTTTTCATTTTTAAGCTCAAAATGGTGGATGACCTCGAGTGCATTGTTATTGATTTTGCAAACAATGACTTCGCTCCCCCCCCCCGGCTCTCCGCCAACTGCACTAAAATAAAATCTATCCGAAGCTGGGTCATAATAGATATCCGTATATAAATGGTAGGTGCTAAATCTATTGTTCGGGTCCTTTGCAAGCTCTTCAGCAACATACTTTAGTCTGGGTTGCAGGAATACATGGTTGGAAATATCTATGACGTTTTTTAACCGGCCATCGAGTGTGTAGATTTCGATGAATGGTTCCGACTCCAATACTGCGACAAGCTCATCGTTTCGGTTTACGAAAAGCTGTCGAAGATTTCTGGCCCTTCTGCTGCGTGGCGAATCCGTTTGTATCCAGGCCCCGAACCGGTGGACCATATTCCCCAATGTGTCAACGCAGGTTATTGGAAAATCTTTTGTCGGCGTTGATATATAGATACGATAATTTCTATCGATGGCTAATCTTATCTCAGATTCTCCATAGAGGAGAAAACTCCTCACATATCGGCCATTTTTGGTAAAAGTGTTTAAGAAACCTGTATCAATACTTCGCGCAAATAGCAAGCTTTGCAATGAAGTTGTTTGAGCAATTTGCAAGAATTCACCTGGACCAGCTCCCGTTGAACCAATGGCCTGTACAACATTAAATTGTTTATCGAGAACGAGCAGTCGATTATTCAAGCGATCGGAAAAGTAAAGATATGGTTCGTCATAAACGATATGGTACGCCGAGGAAACGAAAGAAGAATCGCTTAGTTCTGAAAACGTTTTAGAAGGGTAAAGAGTGGCCTTTGATTGTGACTCAAAATTATTCTTGCATGACAGCATAAAGAAATTCATAGCAATAAAAACAAAAAAATATTTCACCATATCGAAAAATCTCCGGAAAGTATTTTGCTGAACGCTATACAAACGGCTCAACCTAATTGAAGTAATAGTCGAACTCGCGCCGCTTATAAACTTATGCTCCCCAAAGGAGCAAACTGAAGCACTAATGTTTCTTTCTGCCGCAATTGTAATAAGATGATTTACTTTAATGCTGCACATGAATTTTCCGAAAAAAACAACCTGTGCCAGGGGAAAATCCCCTGGCACACGCACTATTGAAACTAACAATAAGTCGTCTTGTCATCGCAAGTTACATAACGGCCAGATGAACTACGACTGCAACCGGTCGCACCGGTGCACTTGATTGTCCCATCACCGCAATTAAGGGTGACAGTACAAGAATAGCCATTATCATAAAGATACAGCTTTTCTTGGTTGTTCACATTAAAAGGTTGAATGCGCTTTTTCATGGTTTCTCCTCTAAGTTTGAATTACACCAATTTGAACATTTTGAATTCAATCAGGTGGTCTGTACAGAATTCAAAAAAAATCTGAATAATGCACAAAATGACTGCATCAAAATGTTCTCGAATTATTAAGGATATCAGCGCTGATATTTTTCTCATTTAAGTTGGACGACAGAATTAAATCCTTCATAAGGATGTGGCACAGGAACTTTGTTCTTATTTAATGGATCTGTTATCCACAGACTGTCATTAATTAAAAATTTATACTCAATATGTCCACTCACTCCATACAATTCGACGACCCAGGTTG
>WAPZ01000298.1 GCA_015520535.1 Candidatus Heimdallarchaeota archaeon | reverse complement strand
CGGTACGTACCATGCACTTTTCTGGAAGATATGCCTATGATGTTCCCATTATACGTTTTCCACATCACTCATCGATATCTCAAACATTAACAACTTTGACCGACTATTTACTTTTCTTAAAAGGTCTCCCCGACGATTTTAGACAAAAACACCTTCTGGTAGAATTTTTCGATCGTCAGCTTTTAGATACCCTAGTGTATGCTGTATATTTTGAAGATAAATTCGAACGTGATGGTCTAAAATATAAAATGCCCGAACTTTTAGTTAACGATCTTCATCTAGAGCCGTTAGCAGAAAAAAGTAGAAAAAAAACGCTTGATGCCCTCACATCTCTTTATATCGCTATTAAAAAAGATGAACGTCTCAATATTACCATTAAATGGATTAAAAATCACCCTTGGATCAAAATAATAGAATATTAACCTAAATTTACGCAAAATGCTTATTTCTAAGTAAAAATGGTTTGGAATGTGGTTTGTGTTTAACCGCCTATTTTAATCATGGGACGATCTTTAATAGATTTTATGTAAAATGGTGCAAGGAAATCTTCATGTTCCTTTGGTTTTCTACTGATGGTTTGTTTGATTATTTCTGCAATTTCTTCATCAGTACATCCTTTTCGAAGTGGTTCACGTAAGTTTGTTTCTATATTGCTATGGAGACACGGGCGTAAAAACCCTTCAGCCGTAAGACGGATTCGACTGCACGTGGAACAAAAAGATTCGGTGACTGAGGCGATAAATCCAATAGTAGCATTTATGGGTAATATTTTATATTCAGTTGAGGTTTGGGATATGGATTCTTTAGGCAATGGCGTGACTTCATATTTTTCTTCTATTTTCGAGAGGAGTTCGCGTTTTGAAACAAATTTGTTTTTATTCCACTTGTTGCCATTAAAGGGCATGAGTTCGATAAAACGAACCGTAACTTTGTTTTTTGCTGAAAAATTGATAAAATCAAATATTTCAGAGTCGTTAAATCCTTTCAGCGCTACGACATTGACTTTGACTTTAATTTTGTGTTTTTGGGCGAGTTTAATTCCTTCTAACACTCGCTCAAGACTACCCAGTTGTGTGATTTTTTGGAATTTTGTGGGGTTTAAAGTATCCATGCTAACATTTATTTGGTCAATTCCAGATGTAGCAAGTTCTGGGGCATATTGTTTCAATAAAATACCATTAGTAGTCATTTTGAGTTTTCTTAATCCTGTATTCTTTAGACCATTAAGTTTTTTGAGTAAAGTGGTTATATTTCTTCTAACTAGCGGCTCTCCGCCGGTAATTCGAATTGTATCGACCCCATGATTCACAAATATTTTTGAGATGCGATAAATTTCTTCAAATGTTAAAAGAGATTCTCTCTGGACGAATTGCATTTTGAGTTCTGGCATACAATAAAGGCAACGTAAATTACAGCGGTCAGTGACCGAAATTCTTAATGTGGTGATGGTACGACCGAAAAGATCCCTTAGAACTTCTTTTTTATGTGTTTGTGCTGATAATGATTTTAATGACATTTGTTGTTGGCCTTCCCTCTTCATTTTTTCTTTAAATAACCCTATTACCATACAATATCTCCTGAAAGGATTTTTTTTGTAAGTGGTGTATTGCCGAAGGCTTCATTTTCAATAACTTCTTGTACTTTGCCATCCATTATTAAAGCGATGTTATCAGCCATTCTTTTAACTTGTTCTAATTTATGGGATGAAAAAAGCAGTGATATACCAAATCTATTCAGTTTCTTGAAGAGGACTTCCATTTTCTTTAGGTGATAAGGGTCAAGATTTGCACCGGGTTCATCAGCAATGATAAAGGTAGGAAACGTTGTTAAGGCACGAGAAATTGCTAAAAGTTGTTTTTCTCCACCTGATAATGTTTTCACATTATCAAAGGCCTTATGTCCTAGTCCCGTTAAGCTTAAAGTCAAAGCAGCCAAATAAATGGCTTCCTCAGACGTTCTTCCATGAACATAACTCACATTATCCCAACATGTGCCAGAAAATAATACCGGTGTTTGATGAAGATATGTTATGTTCCGCCATACATCCGTTAATTTTTCGCTGTGTCTTTTATTTGAAGCTATTTCTTTGTGAGAAACACACATGTTTTCGATGGTTTCGTTCTTTAATACGCTGAATTTAATCAATCCTTCAGTTGGAGTTATTAATCCTGATATGATTTTTAGAAGAGTGGTTTTACCCACACCATTAGGTCCTATCAGAGCAAATTTTTTTCCGGCGGGAATGGTAAGTTCAATCTTTTTAAGTATCCATTTATCGCCAAATTTTTTACCTAATTTATTGATGTCGATCGTTAGAATCCAATTTGCTTGTCGATAGTGTTCGTGTAGTGTTATGTATTCTTCTAAGAGTTGATCAAAGGGTAAGCTGGAGAAATATTTTAGATATTCATTAATTTTTTTCTTATTTCCGGTGAAAATGGTGAAGTGAATATTTTTTTGTTGAATTATTGTTAAGGTCGCGTTTGCTAGGAGGGATAAAGTTAATAAGATGATTCCTAGGGAAAGTGCCAGTGCAAATTCGCCCATTTGCACATTTTGAACAATGCTTGTTGTTAAAGTTCGTGTGAAATAACGTATATTCCCTCCAACAATTAAAATTGCGCCAACTTCTCCCAGCAATCTCCCAAATGCTGTTATAATTGCGATTAAAAGTCCACTTTGCGCTTCGTTAAGAACTGTTAGCTCCTTTTTTAGCGGTGATGCCCCAAGTGCTTGTGTCACTTCTCTTATTTCGGGATTGACTTGTGATATTGCAGACACGGTAAGTCCAATGATTATAGGAAGTGCTAAGACGAATTGAGCCAAAATCATTATTTTTTCAGAATACAGTAAGTCAAGGGGACCAAACACGCCATTTCGAGAAAAAAGCAGATATAATAGTAAGCCGGCAAGAACGGGAGGAAATCCAATAAAAGTATGGATTATGGTTAAAAGAGCATTTTTTCCATAGAATTGTTTGGTCGCTAGGATAATAGCACTTGGTATGCCAAGTAAGGTAGCAAAAGCCAAGGCAATTAGTGTCACATTTAAACTGCGGATGGTAATGTTAAGGACTTCATCGTCCAAGGTAATTATAAGTTCTATTGCTTTAATGAGGGCGTCAATGAAGATATTTTGCACAGGACATACCATCCTTTTTATTTTTCTATTATATATACCGAAGTGACGTTATTTCTACTGTTGTGCCTTCTTTTAATTCTTCCACGGCTTCGGGAACTTCTAAAATGGCGTCACAACGAGTAAGAGAACTTAAAATTCCAGCACCACGCCGAAAAATTGGATGTACAAGAATAAGTTCATGATTTTCGTTCTTAGCGGTAATTTCGATTTTCACACGATAAAATTCTCGAATCCCATATTTTGAGGAAATGGTTGTCGCAAGTTGCGCTTTTATTTTTTCATACGGTCGCCATCTATAGGTAGATTGGGTGATATATTGTAAGAGTGGACGAACATACAGCGTATAATTAATAAAAGACGCCACTGGATAACCCGGGAGAATTATAACTGGTTTATGACCGACAAGTGCGAGTGTGATTGGCTTACCAGGTGCGATTGCAGTTTTTTGGACCAAAATGCCGGGTGATCCTAAACTATTTACAATGGATGGCATGAAGTCTCTTGTCCCTTTAGAAGTTCCACCGCTTGTTATGACGATATCCGCTGTTGAAAGTGCCTTCAGTAACGTTTTTCTTAACTTATCTTCATCATCTTCGACAATACCGAAGTCAATAACTTCAGCGCCATCTTCTTTGAGCATAGCATGTAACATGGGGCGATTAGCATCAACAATTTTGTAGAGATCTCTTGGATTCTCAGACATTTGATTTATGATTTCATTTCCAGTAGAAAAAAGCGCAACACGCAGTTTTTTCCATACCAAGATTTCTTTTATTCCAATTGATTTTAAAAGTGCAATGTCTTGGGGACAGAGAATAGTTCCTTTTTTAAGGATAAGCTCACCTTTTTTTACGTCTTCTCCAGATAAAGATACATTTTTTAGTGGTGGTAGACTTTTAAATACAGCAATCTTTTCGTGGTCCACCCAGTTTGTATCTTCAATCATGACAACACAATCAGAGCCTTTTGGTATTGGCGCACCGGTGTTAATACGGACGGTTTCACCATGATGTATCTCTAATTTTGGTTCTTCTCCAATTTCAATTGTTCCAATCACATTTAAAATGACTGGTGTTGTTTGTGATGCATTTTTTATGTCTTCAGACTTAACGGCAAATCCGTCCATTGCAGCACGATTAAATGGCGGTAAATTTTTTGTGGCGTAAATATCTTCAGCTAACACTCTATTGAGTGAATCTTCAAGTTTAATTCTCTCTTTTTTTGCAATTTTTTCTCTAGGAATAGAATTAAAGAATATTTTCTGTGCTTGATGAGCATAAAGTGTATCCTTTTTTGATGTTACCAACAAATATGTTTTACCCCCGTGAAAATTTTTCATATAACTTATTAGCCACTTCGAGATCCGCCGGCGTGTTGATATTATAAAAAGATAATAGTTGTGGATCAATCTTTTTTAATTGTTCAACGGGTAAATAATAAACATTAGGTAATTGGTTAATAAAATCGATAATTTTTGCGTTGTTGTTATTTATTGTGTTTTTCAGAACATTAATTGCGGGTTTAACCTTATAAACTGCAATTAAGGGTTCAATACGCCCATTTTCCCACTTTGGTACGACAGCATCAAACGCGTTTATGCTTTGAAAAAGAACCTTGAGAACATTTTTTTTGATAAAAGGTGTGTCACACGGCAAAATAAGGGTATATTCAGCGTGAGAAGATAGCATTCCACTGTAAATGCCTACATTTGGATTTTGAACATCAATTATGTCTCTTACAATTTTGATTTTTTCATTTAGGGCTTTTTTTCTATTAAGCATACCATTTAGGCGCTGTTTTCTATTAAGAACAATAATAATGTTGTCAACAAGAGTTTCTATTTGCTTGATAAGATGTAGGATCATAGGTTGCTTGTTTAATGGGGCGGTAGCTTTGTTAAAACCCATTCGCTTACTTCTTCCGCCAGCCAGAATTATAGCATCTATTTTCATCGTCTTTACCATTATGTTTATTGCTTTAGACTTAACGCTTCTAAAACTATTTGTACAAGCTCTTCACCATTTTTTTTATAATTTATAATAGGAATGGATTGGAATTCATTTTTTTCTGTTTTTTCAGCTACAATTCCGCTGATTGCAATGATTGGTGGAGTGGTCGTATTTAAGACGCTTGCAATTTCTGTCATAGAATGTGCGGTGACGACTTTGGGCACATTTTTTTCATATTCAGTTAAAATTTCTCGAAATCCTTCAACAACAGCGATTTCGATGCTCATAAAATCAAATAATCTTAGTGTGGTTGCAAAACTTTCATGAGCTTGCGGCATATTGCGTATGATCGCCAATTCTTTTGGTGCAACGCTGGCGACAACCGTAGCACCAGCGTTATTGAGCCGCCAAGTATCTTTTCCCTTTGTGTCAAAACTAAACTCATGATGAATATGTTTGATCGCACCGACGTTATAACCTAAATTAGATAATTGGTGTACTAAAAAGGCTGCAACGGAGGTTTTTCCGCTATTTTTATTTCCTACAACCGCAATTAACTTCACAAAAATCCCCATTTACTTGTTTATTCTCGACGTTCTCGCTTACAATAGTATTTTAAAGGAAAAAGCTTAAAAAGTGTGAAATTGAGGTGAACTTGTTTTTTATCATAAGTACGCTCTTTTTTACCCTTACGCTAGTTTTTCTTCCACTTTGTGCTCCTTTAGAGGCGGTGGTTTCGTGTTTTTGTTTTCTATTTCTGGGATGTCTTTTTCATAGGTAATTAATTTACTGGCGTTTTTTTCCAATGTTGAGGCACGGAGACGGATTTCAATCTCACTGCCGCGTTTTATTCGGATATATTCAATGTCATCAGTTGTGATATTCAGCTCACGTAAGGTTTGATCAACAAATTCAATGTTGGGATCTTCAATCCGAAATGTCCCATCCCAAATATTGTAAAAGCCTTGAACTTCCTTTCGGTCTACTAGTGAGATGATTATTTGTTCGACTTCGTCAATTTTGTCGTGACCGACCTTATTTGCAACATCTTCTTTCGAAACGGTCATTCCAACCGGAGTCGACCGAAGCACATTTTTGATTTTAGTGATAAGAAGATTTTTCTTAACTAATTTGGGGTCAAGTTTTTTCATGTCTTCGGTTTTTCCATAAATGCCTTCGACTCGTTCCTTAAGTTTTCTTTCACGTTCCAATATGGCTTCTTTTGCCTTGATTTCTTTGATTTTTTCAGCGCGAGCTTTTGCTTCAGAGATATCTACCTTTATGTCCTCTTTTTTCTGGAAGGGAAGTTCAGGCTTTTTTATTAATTCTCGTTTCTTTTGTAATGATTGCTTTGCAAGTTCATACAAAGTCATTCGCTCGATTTCTTCTATTTCAACTAGTAAATTTTTTTGTACGGAATTAGATATTATTAGAACTAGTAGAAGAAATCCAAGAAGGGCATAGAACAAGGTTTCTGCATTTACTTCTTGTAGAACGACGGGTAATGTGAGAGAAAAGTTTTCTTCTGCGCGTGCGATTATCGGTGGTAGCGCCGTTAGAAAGAACAAAAACCGAACAATGTTAATTGATGATCCCGTCGGTTGACTTTTTATTACTACTTCCGATTTGTTAGGGTTATTTTCGCTCGCATTTACGGTGATTTTAAAAGAAAAATCAAGCGCATATGGACCTCGAACCACCGCATCAAAGTCATAAGGTGAATCTAACAAGGTAATCTGTGCTTTAACTTTTTCAAACGTTTTACGTAGAACTAGTATAGCTTTACTTTGACGGACATCTAACGAATGCTTTGATATGACTTCCGACAACTCTAAAATTTGCGGAATGATAATTCCAGCTAAAATTAAAGTTGGAATGGCTAATAAAAGGGTAAATTCCTCCCTTGTTAAATTAAATTGCTCCTTATAAAACTCGACAAGCAATCCAAATGCAGCAAAAACTATAACTCCCCCAATTAGCTTTAAGGTTTGGGTCTTAGATCTTATTTTATCACGATTCAAATATATGGGAAATAGCGCTGTTATTGAAAGTAAACCCCATGAAATTTGAAAAAATCGTGTCAATTGCGTCAAATCAACCGCCATTTGTTCTCCACATCCTATGCTTCTTTTTAACCTATTGCATTAAGTTTTATTTTTCTCTAATTCAGTTTTTTCTCTTTTCTCCCTATTTGTTCAAGTTTTAACATAAAGGCAGTTTTCATTTGGTATTGATTTGAATTGTTTATAATCAAATTAGATCATGCTTACTTTCCAATAGTTACGTCTTTTTGAGCGTTTGTGTTGTAACGCAAATTGGACTGTTACTTCATATATTGCAATTAAAGGAACGGATATAATTAACATACTTACCACCGTAGGATCCGGTGTAATAACTGCCGCTAAACTAAGTATTGCTAAAATCACAAATTTTCTGTTTTGGACGAGATATTCTGCATCTAACACATCTAAGAGGACAAGAATATAAATGACTGCTGGAAGTGTGTAGAGTGCCCCCGTTAATACTGTCCCCCAAAACACAATGTAAAAAATAGATTCTAAGGAAAAAAACATCAAAACCGGTGCCTCAGTTTGCCCAAGTAGCGGATTTGTTGTGATCGTTAAAATGCCCAATGTAATTGGTAACACAAAGAAATAAGCAATTGATGCCCCTAAAATGAATAAAAAGGTGAACGCACCGATCGCATTTTTTAAAAGCCGACGTTCATGAAAATATAAGCCTGGTGCTACAAACATGTAAAGCTCATAAAAAATGAGAGGCAGCGACGCAAGTGTTGCAAAAATAAGAGCAATTTGAATGGCATAACTTAATACACTTGCTGGTGAGGTTATAATAATTTTAACTTCCCGCCCACTTCCGGCTTCAATCATTCTTTTGACTGAATGATCGACAATCATCCCCAACATGGGATAAATTGCTGGATTATAATTTTCAAACGTAAATTTAAGATGCAAAAAAGATTCTGGCATAAAAAATATCACTAAAGAAAGTAAAAAGACGGCAGCATAAACTTTTCGTAAGCGCGTCAATAATTCTATTAAAAACTCCATATATGCTTCTGACTCAAGCTTGGCGTCCTCTGTCTGCGGCAAAGGAAGTGAACTCGGAATTGTTAACTTTTTTTGTAGGCCTTTTCTTTGAACAAAAGCACGTACTCTTTCTGACTCTAACATTAAATTTACACCCTATTATGACTTAGACTTTTTTATATTTTATAAACAATTTAATTTAGACAATTGTTGTGTGATTCTACGCTGAGTGACTGACTAGACAATGTTAAGCAACTGTACAGAGGGTCACATGGCGAAAATTTGATAGTTTTTGGTATAATAAGCCTTCACAGTTTTTCCTTTTGACATCTAACTGACTAACTGAAGATTTTTATACAAAATTTATTTTTTTAAGTTGGCGAATTAGCAGTGTCACTATCTGCCT
>WAPZ01000297.1 GCA_015520535.1 Candidatus Heimdallarchaeota archaeon | reverse complement strand
TTCAAACACCCTTTGGTCAAGTACTGAATTTTTTGACGGAAACGGTTATTGAATATAGTGATTTAACCAATGCAGAAACATTAATTAATTTTTATTTGGATACCGATAAGATTGCCAAAGAAAGGGGTTTAAATCAATTAAGATTCGTTATTTTACGTGAAGCCGCGGATATTTCTGTTAAATTAGAACATCAGGAAGAGTTACAACGAATAATAGAACGATTACGGGAAGATGTAGAATATTTACTTCAACATCATTTGAAAATCAATTATGAGCATTTAATAACATTTTTAGAGACTGTAAAGCGGAATGATGCGTTTTTACCCTTAGCCATCGATCTTTTAAGTGAGTTTGCAGAAGTAGCAATTAAAGAGCATGATTGGAGGTCTGGCATATATTTTTACCAACAGATTACTCGCCTCCATCCGCCACCAAGAGAAAAGTGGTTTATAGAGAAAATACGGTCTATTTTTCAATATTTGATTTCGATTAAAAATGAATACCAGAAATCACTTTATCGAGAAATCCTTGGAGTCGGCGAACGGCTCTATGAAGACCTTTTCTTTTATTATTCCCGCGTTCGGGCAGTTGAATCCTTTGTTGAAATCATTCTCCATTTTCTAGATTTTTTACTCAGCTATTCGGCTGTAGATCAAGCAAAAACCTATTATTTAAGAGGACTTGAGATAATCACGAAAGAAAAGCTTTCAATTGAAAAACCTATCATACATAACCTCAATTATATTTGGTTACTTCTTAAACATCATCATTCTCAAGACGGCGCCCAATTGATCGCATTACTCTTGAAAGATGAAGAATTTATGTTTTTTGAGGAAAATCTTCCTCTGTTTAGAAAAATAATAATCAGTATTATAGAGCAGTATCCCGTAGATAAGGTAGAAAATCTGACTCAGCTGTTTAAACTGTTTTTTGAGGATTTTTTACAGCAATTTTCATCAAAGGCTGGTTTGTTGACCTTTTGTGAAGAGCTAGTTAAGTCGGTAGTCCATCGCCAGTTTTTTCCACTTTTGGAATACATCTATCGAAAAATACTTGCTTCGAATTTTTTAGAAGATTACGAAAAGCTAACTCTTTTGAATACGACTTTTCCGTATATTTACAAACCCGTCTTTGAAGTTCCACCAAATCAATTAGAATCATTTGTTAAATCCTTTAAAATGACTTTAGAGAATATTTTTGGTTTTTATCATCGTTCAAAGAACTACAACGATGGATTAGACTTATTTTTAAAAGCGTTACTCCATATTTTAAGCAAAAAACAAAATTTTTTCATGGTATCGAGTTTGCTAGAATATATTCAGTCATTCATGAGTTGGTCTCAATTAAGCGCGTCCGAGCAATTCGAAATGTGGTCACCAATATTGGTTCAATTAGTTTTAAATGGTTTTTTCGCAGAAACCGGGGATCTTTTACCAAAGTTGTTTAATCAATTCTCTAACAATGCCCAGTTAAAAGAACAGATTATAGATGAAGTCATAAATTCTCTAAAAGCGTATCTTTTAGAAAATAAATTAGATACGGTTGAACAAATTACTTCATTCAAAAGTTTGACGTATTATTTAATTACAGTGCTCCCGTCAGAGAAGGAAAAAACTATTATTGCTGATATTCTGAGTTATATGTCAAACGCGTTTGTTGACATCCATTCGTATGAAGATGCTTTAGAAGCACTTTCCTTTGCCATTAATATTTTGACGCGTGGTGGTGAAATCAGCGAAAACATTTCTTATGAGGTAATTAAAACTATTTTTGAAACCTTAAGCATTATTGCGATGCAGACGATTAATCAATCTGAATACCTCCATCTTTACAATCGAAGTATTGAGTTGTTAGACTTACTTGTGGGCCGAGTTGAGGATTTTGCCAATTACCAAACGTATATTCATATCAAAATAAGAAATGCTATCTTTCAACAAACGTATAGTGAGGTGCTAGCATATATCAATTTATTACGCCAACATGCGGATTATTATAGTAATTTATCCACTGCGGTTTCAGTACTTGTAGATGTGGCTCAACAAATGCTACTATATGATATCAATGTTGCAAAGGAAATTTACAATCTTTTGACAACTGATGTTGAACATGCTGCCGCGTCCGAACTAAAAGAATATGTAATAGATTCACTTTTAACCTCGGCGCTACGTGGTTACAATTTAGATCGTGATTTTGGCTATTCATTTTTGGATATCGGAGAGAAAATGATTTCAAAGTGGAAAAATCATAATGCTGCACTGTTGAAAATTAAAATTCTTCGATTAATGTTTCTTTTAAGAGAAAATAAAATAGACTATGCCAAGCATTTATGGAAAGAGTTATATGAGAATGAGACATTTCGCAGTCATAAAAAGTTTGGGTCTTTAGTTGCCAACGTACAACCATATTTTATTTATAAACTGATTGAAAATGGGTTGTTTACGGAAGCGCAGTCAGAATTGACAAATTCATTAGATGTCATTCATGATGTCCGAGAACAAAGACGTGTAGGGGAAAAATACGTTGCAGTCGGGCTATTTCTTAGTAACAGGTTAAAACAACAGAAAAAAGTTAATCAAGCGGAAACCGTGAAGTCTTTAATCTTTGACATCATGGAAGTGTTTGGGATTTCTCGGGTAGCAGAATTTAATGACCATGATAAAAAAATATTAAACGAGGATTTAGACACGACTGACTTTTTGTTTTAATCTCATTTAGATGGATGTATTTTGAACGTGGATTTCAGGATCTAACAAGATAATTTCGGCGTTAACGGTGTTTTTTGATTTAATATTATAAACAACGTCATGTCGTTCGGCAACGGTGCTTTCAATTTTTTTTAGAAGATATCTTCCATTATAATATCCCCAGTTGTTAAGAGCGGCGTCAAATGGTATCCAAACTTCATTTTTTTCATTGTCGAGGAAAAGTACTTCTGCCCATGCATGTGGTTCTACAGAATGTGCGTTTTTTATGTAATATCCAGTTATACGGCGACATGGAATATTAAAAGCTCTCAGTAATGTTATGAAAAGATCCGTAAACTCATCACAGTCACCATATTGTTCTTTTAGTGCTCGAAGTGCACCGAGGCGTTCTTGTAGATGTTCCCGGTATTTTATTCTTTGGTTAACAAAATTCCACACCGCATTGACCACGGTTAATACGAAAGCTTCCTTTATTTGGAGCTGTTTTTTAAGTTCTGCCACTACGCTAAGGATGTATGGATGCTTTGTTGGCCAATAGCGGGTTGGAAAGGTATATTTCTTTTTTGCCGTTATTGGGAGTTGGTTAATGGTCAAATTTTTAGAAAAGGGTGTTTTTTTTATGTATAAGTCAAACATATAGGTTACTTCAAAACGCGTAATTCCTCGGGCATGAAGATTGTGC
>WAPZ01000296.1 GCA_015520535.1 Candidatus Heimdallarchaeota archaeon | reverse complement strand
CCAGTGATTTATATTCATAAACTGGCGAAGTATCAGTGCGAGTTTCAGTATCTTCACCTTCATTCAATGTTTCATCTGTATTTTTCGCTGTTTTATGCGTTTTCTTTTTAATTTTTATCATAGCAATTGGTGACTCTAAGATACGAAGGAACCGCTCAATTTCTTTCCATTTAACATTAGAAATGGGAAAGATGGCACGTTCCAAATTAAAATAAGCTGATTCAATCGTGGTATAACCATGATGTATAAGTACATTCGCATCTTGGGGTTTTAAGATTTCCAAAGATTTAATTGGTGTTCCTCGGCGTATTGGGCCTACATTTTGTTTTAACTGTCTGATTTCAGCAACATCTTTTTGTAGAAGGTCGGAAAGTTCATCACCGTGCCACACCAAAAAGTGTCCTAAAGTTTTAATGCCAGCTTCACGGAAAGTTTCCGCCATACTGGGTGCAATCGAAGAAACTAATACGATTGGTGTTCTTAACACCTCTTCTAATACCTTGTATTCACGTTCTTTAAGGTCAGAAAATAAAGTACGTATTTCTTGGACATCAAAGATCGAAAAGAAGACCTCTTGAACAGAAAGATGTTCATAATTTTGAAGTTTTTTCAAAATTTGCTTGGGTAGCAGCGGAAACAGTACAGAAAGCGAAACAGTCTCGTTTTTTTGCATGGTTTTAAGTGTATCAATGGTTAATGTTTCCTTTATTTCATTGACGTATTGTTCTGAAACTTTGAGGTGTTGGGCAATAGTTTTGGAATTCCATATATAGTAGTGTCCGATTCTAGTGATTCCATTTAAACGGAGACGTTCTATCAATCGTGATGAGATGGGCAAATATGCCGTTGGAAGTCTCAAAGCGGCATATATTTCTGCGAGTGTTTGCTTATATTCTGAAGAGAAACGTTCTTGATAAAGGTGGTAGTTGTAATAAAAATCCTCAAGATTATAAATGCCAAGATTGTGTAAATATTTCTCGATTTTTTGGGGAATAAAAGGAATTGGAACGCCGTATGTGAGTTTAATTTTTTTAATATCTTTTGCAGTTAAAGTTGAAAGTTCTGTTAATTTTTCTGTAGGCGTGATTAAGAAAGAAAATAGATCATAAATTTTAAGTTGTGAAAGTTGTTCTTCTAATTTGCTATCCATCCAGTAAATAGCCGTCAGATCTGGTATTTGTTCTTGAATATCTAAACTTTGACGAATTCTCTTAAGAAATCGGGGAACTAAGAATTCACGGAATAGTGGCTCGATTTCAAGTAAAGTAGTTAACGGTGCTGCCAAAAAATCAATGACTTCTGTGATTTTTGCTTGTTTCAATGCAGATATAACACTTTTTGGTAGCTTCAACGCGTCAATCGGTGTTTGTTCAATATAAATACCGATTTCTTCCAAGCAGTAACGCTGTGATTGCTCGACTAATGGCAAACTAAGTTCGACATCTTCAGCGAGTTCTTCTGTCGGTGCATTCAAAAAATCTTCCACGGTTTTAATATTATGCTGTCGAAAACGTGGCGTAGTTTTTCCACTCGACCATGGAAAGGTATCAGCTAGGATTGCTTGCTTCATATCTAAATAATTTTTTGTGACTAACTCCTTGATTACTTGTTTTTCATACTCAAATAACGCGACCGTTAGTGCCTTAACGGCTTGTAGTTTCTGTGGTAATGCGATGAGATAGTCAGAAATCGTTTTTATTTGAGCACGTGCTAATGCAGCTGCGGCTTTTTCATTGATCCATCGAAGTTTTGATACACTTAAGTCGATAGGTGTGTTATCCTCAATTCGTGGAACCGGATACTTTTTAGAAATCTCTATTTTGTACTCTTGAAGTAATTTAGCAAAAAATCCTTCTACCGTTTTTAGTTGCCCATATGGTGAGACAAACAAATCATAAACCGTAACTATCCACCGTTTTGCAAAAGCTTTAGATAAGCGTTGAACATTTAAGTATTTTTCAAAGTCCTTTTCTACCGACGGGTCGATTAAATTGATTTCTGTTAATGGAACGGCAATTTTTTCCATGTCGGCACGATGAACTGTTTTTCGTTTAATTTCTTGGATTTTTTCGACTGTATAGTAATTTTTATCCACAGATTCTAAGATTTTTGCTAGGATTACATCATCTGTAGATAAAAAGGAATAAACATCATGAATTTCATGAGAAATGAGAACCTCTTTCACATCATCGCGTAACCAAAACGGTAATTTGTCCAAACTTGGTGTTATAGGATGTCTTAATGGGATTATTCTTTTTTCAGCTGTCGCTAAAGCTGATTCTACCAATGAAAAAGTGTATTTATTTTCTAAAGAAATGGGAGTGGACGTTGAAACTAAAATTTCTTTTAAAAATCTTAAAACTTGCGGTGCCGCTTTAACAAAACGTGATTGCCGTTGGCGTTCCCGACGCTCTAGTTCAACCCTTCCCAAATGTCGACTAAGAGCACGAGCCAACCGTCGTAATAAGCTTTCGATTTCTGTGCGTAATTCATCAACATCCGCAATATATTCTTTACTAGTTTCAGGAAACGGAATTTTGGTCGACACAACTGAGATAACAATGGCAACCGGCATATTTTGCGGATTTAATTTATATGTTCGCCAATCAATCTTGTTAATCACTTTTGTAATAACATCATTTCCTTGTCCAAACAATAATGGAATACGATTAGCAAAACGATAAATCTTGGGAAACGATTTACCTTGACTTAATTCCTTTTCCAAAATCGGGCCACCATAGGCGATGGCGCCTTCCACAATAAAAGCATGACCACTATAGGCATTAACGTCGGAGGCACCAGATTCGATAAATTTAGGATTAAGTTCTTTAATAATACCGCGTTTTAAACGTTCATGGCCCAACGGACTTAAAGCATCGCCTTTGGGGCGAGGAAAACGAAAACTACGGCGTTCACTTGCATCCTTTTTTTTCTTCTTCTTGTCTGGTGGGCGAAAACCTTCGTGAACAATGCGGCGAATCTCCACACTGGTAAGCTTACGTGGATCTTTATTTGGATCAATTTTAACAAATTTAAGAAACTCTTCAGCAGTTTTCGGACCAATACCTTGAAAATGTTCTTGTAAAAACTCAAACATGGTTTTACATTTTGTGGCTTCAATTTCTCGTTTTAGTTGTGTAATGTCACAGCCCCAAGGGTGGATCTTTGTGTGTGGCGGATACGGTGGCATTTCATCAATAACTCGTTCAAAAACAACGGGCTCCTCTTCATCTGGATATTTAACGGTAATTTGGGCGTAAGGAGTTATCAAGCTCAGTTGGTGAAAATATTCACGAACCCAGCGTGAGGCTTGCGTCCAATTACCCGTGAAAGTGATCGTCACTTCCGTTCCATGACTGGAAAGGTAACCAGGCATCCCTTTTGTTAATATTTCCTTTTTTAAAATTATAGGTTCGTTTTTAGACAAATTAATCATAAGCTCGTGATATGAGGTTATATCTTCATCTATATGCCGACTTTTTACTATTATAGGAAGATCTACTGTCGACATTGCATAAATAAGAACCATTTTAGCGCCAAGCCCAAACCTACCTCTAGCTTGTCTTGCACCATAATTTGAACCTGTAAGAACACGTCCAAAGAGAATGGGGACAAAATCGGCAGGTACACCAAGCCCATTATCACGAACTGTAAGACGGATAAAGTCGCGCCCAGAACGCTCTTTGATGTGCTCAATATCAAGTAATGACGTAATCTCTTCTTTAGTGAGTTTTTCAATTTTTACATAGATATCAGGAAGGACATTGATTTTTTCAGCTGCATCTAATGCGTTCTCAACAAGTTCGCGGACTGAAGTAAAAACAGCGCGCATCGGATTATCAAAACCCGCAATCGCCTTGTTATCATGGAAAAAATCAGCTACTGAACGGCGTTGAATGCTTTTTGTTTCCGTTTCTGCAGCGGTTGCTTTTCGTGGTGCCATTCTTTTCACCTTTTCCTCAATGAATGATTATCCTTCGTCAACAAATTCATGGCGTGCAATCGCCACGTCAACAATATATTCTTTCTCTTTTAATTTCATAATTCTGACGCCTTTTACGTCACGCCCTTTAGTTTCGCGGATTTCGGAGACGGGCGTTCGAATTAATCTTCCGGTTGAAGTAATGGCTAATACATCATCATCTTCATGAACAGCTTTTATTGCCGTCACATTTCCACTTTTTTCGTCAAGATTAATATTTTTTACCCCTTTAGCCCCGCGACGTGTCAGTCGATATTGATCAAACGCAGTACGTTTTCCATACCCACGTTCTGTAATGGTTAACAGTGTTTTATTAGCATCAGCGCGACAGCCACCGACCACATAATCATTTTCAACTTTAAAGCGTATTCCGATAACACCACGAGCTGAAGTGCCCATAGGACGCACATCATCCACTGAAAAATGTACTGCTAATCCTTTATAAGTCCCTAAGACCACACGATCGCCACTAGCTACCAGCATGGCGGACGCTAGAGAATCATTTGTGTCAAGGGTAATGACTCTTTTGCCGTTCGAACGTATAGATTTCAGTTCTTTTAGATTAAGACGCTTTATGTAACCACGTTGTGTGGCGAACATGATAGATCGTTCATCATCAAACTCCGATACGGCTAATATATTGGTTATTTTTTCTGTTTCTTGAAGTTTTACGAGCGTTGAGATTGGAGTTCCTTTTCCGCTTCTTTTTGTAAATTTAGGGATTTGATAGCCGCGTAAAGCAAATGCTCTCCCAGAATTAGTAAAGAAGAGGATGTGATCTTTATTTGAACAGACAATTAATTCTTTTAAGGCATCATCTTCCTTTAGTCTAAAGGCACTAACTCCAACTCCGCCACGATGCTGAGTAGAATATTCTTCAAGAGGAACTGACCTAATATAGCCTTTTTGTGTCAGTGCAATGACGATTGGCATTTCATGAATTAAATCTTCCTCATCTCGATTAAGAAGACGTCCTTCCTCGCCACTTAAATTGAGAATTTGTGTTCTTCGCTCGTCACCGTATTTTTCTTGTAATTCTCTAAATTCTTCACGGATTACATTCATTAGCTTAGCTCGTGTGTTCAATGTTTCTGTTATAAACGCGATTTTTTCCTTAGTTTTTTTGTACTCTTCGAGCACATTCTGTCGATCCATTTTTGTCAAAGTACTGAGGCGACGTTCCAAAATATCACTGGCTTGAATTTCAGAAAGTTCGAAAGCCTCCATTAACGCCTTTTTTGCAGTTTGTGGATTTTCAGATTCTCGGATGAGCCGAATGGCTTTATCTAAATCTTCTAAAATCTTTATTCTTCCTTCCAAAAGATGTTCGCGTTTTTTCTCTTGTCGTAAGTCGTATTCTAAGCGGCGTGTGACCACTTCCACACGATGTTCCAAAAATAAACTAAGGATTTCTTTCAAGGTAAGTAAACGCGGTTGAAGTCGGACTTCCCCATTGGGGAGTTTTATATCAACTAAGGCACGCATCGACGCATGATATTTAACTTGCAAATCCGTATATTTATAGAGTTTATTCAACACCACTTCTGGATTGGCATCGCGTTTAAGCTCCACTATAATGCGAGTTCCATGGTCAACATCCGACTCATTACGGACTTCACTCACATAATTAAGTGTTCCCTTTTCTCTTAATTTTTTGATTTGATCTACCACACCATTTTTTGAATCGGGGTCTTGTCGTTTGACTTGATACGGGAGTTCTGTAATCAAAATATAGGGATTGCCTTTCTCGGGTGTGTGAATTTCTGCACGGCCGCGTAAGACAACACTTCCATGTCCTTTAGCATAAATATCACGGATTCCTTGTTGTCCTATGATGATGCCACCTGTAGGGAAGTCTGGACCTTTAACGTATTCCATTAAGGAATCCACGGTCGCTTCGGGATGATCAATTAGATAAATTAATGCGTCTAACACTTCAACTAAATTGTGTGGTGGGATATTGGTAGCCATACCGACAGCAATCCCCGAGGCTCCGTTTAAAAGCAAAATGGGCAATTTTGAAGGAAGGACTCGCGGCTCCATTTCCCGACCATCAAAGTTCGGAATAAAATCCACACTTTCCTTCTCTATATCTGCGAGCAATTCCTCAGAAATACGAGCCAGACGAGCTTCTGTATAACGATATGCCGCAGCTCCAAAGCCATCCATTGATCCAAAATTTCCTTGACCATCTATCAGCGGATATCTCTGACTCCATGGTTGTGCTAAACGTACGAGAGCGTCATAAATTGCTTGATCGCCATGCGGGTGATATTTACCCATACATTCTCCAACAATACGCGCACATTTTTGGTGGGGACGATTATGAAAATTCCCCATCTCTTTCATTACCCATAAAATTCGTCGCTGGACAGGTTTTAAGCCGTCTCTTACATGCGGTAATGCCCGTCCAACAATCACGCTCATTGAATAAGCTAAATAAGATTGAATCATTTCTTTTTCAACCGGAACAGGTTGAACTAAACTTCGTTGACTCATTTCTTCTCAGTCTTCCTCTTTTAAACGCTTTTTTAATAACTTCAACTAGATGTCAATATCAAGGACATCTTTCGCATGCTTTTGGATAAACTCACGACGTGCGGTGACATCTTCACCCATTAATGTTCGAAATATATTTTCAGCTGTGACTACGTCTTCTCGCGTAATTTGATAAATTCGCCGTGTTTGTGGATCCATTGCCGTTTCCCGAAGCTGTCGGGCATCCATTTCACCTAAACCTTTAAATCGTGTTACTTGCACCTTACCCCCAAGTTTCTTAACCAGTTCCTCTTTTTCTTCTTCAGAGTCGGCATAATAGGTCTTCTTCCCTTTTGTTATTTTAAATAGAGGGGGTAATGCTACATAGAGGTGCCCCGCATCTATTAAGCCGGGCATATACCGATAAAAGAACGTTAATAACAATGTGCGAATATGAGCACCGTCAACATCAGCATCTGTATTATGGGCACACAACCCACCAAAACCAGCAACAAAATTCTCATGATTGGCTACAGAAAAATCATACACAAACGAAGTAGTTGGTTGTACTTGAGTTATTCTCTTTACTTTCAGTGCAACGAGATTGTCACTGATAAATATGATTTCTCCATCTCTTTTGCTATTTAAGAAACGATGATTATTTTCATCCATCCGCACAGCGTCAAATTTTATGAAAGAAATCTCTTCTCCAATCGTCGTTATTAAATTACGTGATAGTAGCGATAATAAAGCTTTATTCTTTGAAGTTTCAGTCAATATGACGTTATATATGCACTTATGTTGAGTTTTCTCACTTATTTGTTTTTGTGTCACTTTTTCTTCAATAATAGTGCTATTGTTCGTTTCATCGTTTTCGAAATTGTTGTGGGAACACGCTTCTAACTTGTTTGGGGATAAATTTAAACCAAGCATAAGATATAAAAGACCATTTGCCACATCCTTGGAATTACATTGGAATTTATAGTATGTATCGTCTACTACTCCCTTTACTGAAAAATACGCATTAAGAAAGACTATTTTTAACCTATCGGGGAGATTAAAAACTAGATTTGGAAGGCTTGTGATTTTAAGGGTAGCATCTGTCAAATTGAAGAGTCGTTGTAACCATAAAGAAATTACCGGATTTAAAATTTTAATAACTAAGGTGTTCTTATCCACTAACGCAACGTTAACTGACTTGATGTGAAAGGCGCGCATTATTAGTCGTTTAAGTGTCACGGCATCTTGGGAGGTTTTAGAGAACATAAAGACTTCTAAAGTGCCATCAGAGGAAATCTTGGTCATTTCAGACGCTGCTAGTAATCCTAAAAAGTATATAAGGTCATCTGTTATCTTTATAAGCCGTTTTACAGGGTCATGTGGGCATTTAGTGGAAAATAGTACGATATCTGTTGGAATTTGCTCTATTTCCTCATACGCAAGCTCATTTAAACGAACGTGAAATGGTAGCTGCCTTCGATTTAAGAAAGAATATTTTGATGAATGAAGGATCGACAAGGCTGAAAAATCATGACTTTCAATCTCTAAATTCAGTATAGTATTTTCAAAAGAAGAACTAGCATTGGCGTCTAAAACATTACGGATTGAAGAATTAAATCCTGATTCAATACCTAAATAATTCGTATAAAGATCGATCCTTGATTCAATATTATGATTATCGGAGTTTTTCAGGACGTTTCCCAAATTAACGGGTGATAAATTCAAAGTACTGGTGCTGTCTTTTAAAAAAAGATAAATATCCTCTGGTATAGTGGAACGTTTGCCCATAACGAATAGATCATTGATCAAATCAATTGTTGTAAGTTTTTTTTCGGGAGTGAGTGGTATATATGACGGTGCCAGAACGTAATCTCCACGTTTTAGGCTTTTTATGCATTTTAGAGTGATTTTTCCGTGTTCAAAAATGAAAAGGCTATGTGACGCGGTGACTTTAATTGATCTCCCGTCACATGTTTCTATTTCATATAACGGCTCAGTGATTTTATGGCGTATCACTTGGGCGATGGGTTTGAACGTGGTTTTTAATGTAGTTGTGTCGAAACATAAAACCTGATATTGTGAAATAAAAGGATTTTGCTCGTTGATCTGCTGATCTATAAATTCACCAATTTTAACAACTCTGATGGTACCTTGTGGATCCATTATTACTGTAGGTTCAGAATAATCCACGCTTAAAAGAATGATTTTATGATATTTGATTTGATCGATATCAAAGTTTTCTTTATAACCGGCACCAATGGCATTAATGAGTTCAATTATCTCCTTATTACTTAATATTTTGGGTAAGTTCGCTTTTTCCACGTTGATTACTTTCCCACGTAAAGGAAGGATTGCCTGAAACTTGCTATAACGCGCTTCTATAGCACTTCCTCCAGCGCTATCACCCTCGACAATAAAAAGCTCTCTTTCTTCAGGATTTTTAGAGGAACAGTCAACTAGTTTTCCACTTCCTGTTTTTGCGGCTTTTTTAATAGCTTCTTTTGTTTTGATCAATTTTAAACGAATTTTTGCCGCTTCTTCGATATGTTCAATAATTGCTTTCGCGTCTTCAGGATGATGTTCAAAAATTTCTTGTATTTTTTCATAACTTATTTGATCGACATATCCACGAACTTCAGAGTTACCGAGTCGAGTCTTTGTTTGCCCCTCAAATTGTGGTTCTCGCAATTTAACGCTAATTACAGCAAACAGCCCAACCCGCGTGTCTTCACCTTTAAAAAAGCTTTCTCCGTCTTTACGTTCTTTTAGAAGCGTTTTGTCTTTGACTAGTTTTTTCTGTTCAGCATAACGATTTACAGCGCGTGTAAGCGCTGTACGAAAGCCCGTTAAATGAGTACCTCCATTAACCGTTCGAATATTATTTGCAAAACTTAAAACCGTATCTGTATCTATATCCGAACAATAACCAAAACTAACTTCTAATGAAAAGTTTTCGTCCTCGTGATGGAAATAAAAAGGCTTGGGGTGGACTCGCTCCCGATTTCCCATTAATAAATCCACATACTCTAAAATTCCACCACTATATTGAAAACGCCAGCGCCGATAGCCGTTAACTTCTTCATACTCTTCATCATCTTCTAAAAAAGAGATATCTTCGGGTGACAATTTTTCTAATGGTCTTTGATCAATGAATTCTATTATAAGTCCTTTGTTCAAAAACGCTAATTCTTTCAAGCGAACTTTTATCAAACTCGCCTTGTAATACGTTGTAGTAAAGATTTCAGGGTCGGGATAAATACGGATGAATGTGCCGGAGGGTGAATCCCAACTACTCCCATCTCTTTCTATTAGTTCTGGTTCACTAATCCGTTTTCCGCGAGAATAGATTTGTTCATAAATAACACCATTTCTTTTGACTTGAACAATTAATTTCTCTGAAAGGGCATTAACAACAGAAAGTCCAACGCCATGTAGACCTCCACTTACTTTATACGCTTTAGAATCAAACTTACCGCCCGCATGTAAGGTTTCCATAATGACAGATAACGTGGATTTACCATTCCAGCGGGGATGTTTCTCTACGGGAATACCGCGACCATTGTCACGAACGGAAACCGACCCATCCTCATGAAGAATAACTTCAATTTTAGAACAATATCCCGCCAATGTTTCATCTATAGAATTATCAATAACCTCCCACAAGCAATGATGAAGTCCACGTTCGTCAACAGATCCTATATACATAGCCGGACGTTTTCTAACGGCTTCCAACCCTTCTAACACTTGAATACTTTCAGCTGAATATTCTGAGGCTTCCAAAGTAACTGTACTCCTTATTTTTTTATTTTATTCACATAATCTTCGATTATTATGCGCCAATAGGCCAATTTCAAATAAAAATGCGAATAATTCGACCAGTTGTCGATTCCTTATTTAATACATCTTGATGAAATATCTGTTTAACAGATTCGCCAGCCTATAAAACACATTCAATGATTCTACGGCATATAACCCAACATTGCTTCGCACTTAACCGTTTAATCGGTAAGTTATGGATAAATACACGACTTCCATGAAGAATATTACTCAATAATGACATTATAAGAATCAGTAGACAGACGACAAGTCAGTAACTGAGCAAAGATAGGTATAAACCATACCACCTATGAGTGAAATCATACCAACGTTAGACTGAAATAATGCACAACGCTTCACATGTAACATATTGTTTTCAGATTATTAATACTTTTCTGAAATGAAAAATTGAGAACTTTACAATTAAAGGAATGAAAAGTGGAAGCACACATAAAAAAGTTATTACATTTGAAATAAAACAAAAATTTCTCTTAATTACGACTATTTCCCTTTATATAATCGACTACATAAAAATTTGGGAAGATTAAGCTTGTTAATACCCTCACATGCCCGATCTATATCATATTCCACTCGCTGTATCGAGACCTCGATCTCACCATTATTTATTTTTAAAATGGCGAAAGACGCACGTGGATCGCCATCCCGTGGCTGTCCCACCGATCCGGGATTTAATACGATACCGTGTTCCGACTTAAATACAAAAGGAATGTGAGTATGACCCATAATTAATACGTCTACAGGACCAGAATTATTATATCCTGTCTTAAGCCATTGTTCTAGGGTTAGTGCATCATGTGTTGTGACATTATTTTCAAAGACGAAAAAATATTCGAATAATGGATCATTTGGAGTCCCGTGAACGAGTAAAAAGGTCTTATTTTTTATTTTAAAAAGATTTACGGGCTTTAATGATTGTAAAAAATCGAAATATTTTTTATTTTCAGGTCGTTTAAGAATAAGACGATGTCTAACTAGGGCTTTCGCTGCAAATTCATTGTAGTCAAGAAGTTCACGCGAAAATGCGTTTTGATCCGGACGCGATACGGTATAATCGTGGTTACCTGCCACTGCATATGTCATACGTTTTTTTAATATATCAATGGCTTGGAGCGGTTCGCCGTTATATCCAACGATATCACCCGCACAAATTAAATAATCGGTTTTTCCCATTTTCTTCAGTACAGCTTGTAAAGCGGGAAGGTTGGCATGAATGTCGGATATAATGCCAATGGTTATGGTTGCCATGAATAAACACGCAGTTCTATATTTTAATGAACCTTTTTACGCTGAAGTTTGATATGTTTTAAGTTTTTCTTCTAAATTTTTCTTTTCTTGCGCGAGCCGCTGATTTTCATTTTCTAACATAGATACACGCTGTGAAAGCGCGGCATTATCCTTTTTCAATGCGTCAATTTCTTCTTGGAGTTGGCGAATTTGACGTTTTAATTCTTCCGTTGTTTGTTGACAATTGCTATATTTTCCAAGTAGCGTATTTACATGTTCTGTCAATGTTTCAATTTGTTTTAGTTGGCGTTGATGGCTTTGTAGAAGATGTTTGATATTAGTTGCAGTTTGTTCTTCTAAACTCATTTCAATCATCCGTTAAATGCATTTATTATCTTTAGGTATTCAATAGAAAAAAAATTAAAAAAACTTGTGCTAGGAACATCACTCAAAACCATATAAGACAAGAAATTTGTAGGGAGTCACAGAGAGTTTGGAGCGAACATCCATTGTCCCATAAATTTTCCTTTTTCCTAGAGTGCTTTAAAGATATTCTTGAACAAAACAATATTAATTTTCGGGTGTTGCATGAAGATACACCGAACATGGAAAATATCGAATTAGAAATTAGTATGGATCCGTTTGGAGTCCTCACTTTTCAACCGTATCACATGTTTCAAAAATACCACAATCTGACGTTAAAACAATGTAGCCATGCAATTCAATTTTTTATAGAACATTTACGTAATCCCTTTTTACATGTTGCGTTACTTTTAAATCCCCAACGCATTGAAAATGAGATATATTTCTGCAATCCCTACCTTAAAAAAGTACCACTGCCGGAAGGGTATACTTTCAATCTTCAAAATCAACTAAAACACCATCATTCCATTTTTCACACCCTAAATCAGAATAATATTGAATTTTTAGAGCAAATGAATCAAAGCTCAATCATTAAGGAGACACAGAATGGTATAGAGTTTGTCCTCTTTAGCACATGTGAATTTGGTATTGATATGCCATTTTTAGTGAATCCACAAACAACTACGCGTGAAAAATTAGAAAATCTTTATCTTAAACAGCTTCAAATGAGAACTTTTCACGTTTCTACGCTAAAATTGACAGAAGGACTAATACTCTCTTTTGGTAATAATGTCGGAGAACTTTCCGTTTGGCCGCATTATTATAAACTTTTATGGGAATCCTATAATAAAAACGCGCCCAAGATAGTACTAACGCTTTTAGGATCACCCAATCTCTTTGTGTCCGTTGACATAAATACTGATATCCAGGATCTTACGCGTCCAACAATTTTAAAGCGTTTTTTGGGCTTTATTGTCACGACACTCCTTAACGATGATCCGATTCTAAGTAACAATATCTTTTTATATCATCACCATGCCGGCTCCCTCGTTTCTATAAACAAGAGTAATCAAAAATTCGCAGCATTTACCCCCCAAATTAAGGTGACTTTTGCTCCCCAACAACTTAATTTACCGCTCACAGAAGACGTCACCGTAAAAATGATCCTAAATATGATTAAAGATTATCAAAATCAAAATACAAAAAACATTAACAGAAATAAAAAAAGAGGAGATCCTAATTGAATATCACGTTTGAAAATCACCAATTGAAAATAAATTCCACCACAAAAATCTTTCATGCCGGCGAATTTCAATATTTTCGTGCAAAAAGGGAACTATGGGACACGATGCTCGAAAAACTCAAAAATGCCGGTATTAACACCATATCCAGCTATATCCCATGGAGTTGGCATGAATTCTCCGAAAATATCTTTGATTTTGATGGTCACACCCATCCACGCCGTGATCTCATTTCTTTTCTCGAACTTCTAAAAAAATATGATTTTTATTTCATTGCACGCCCTGGACCATATATTTACGCCGAATTTAAAGGTTATGGCGTTCCGGACTGGGTTAGAAAAAAGTATCCAGAAGTGTTAATGCTTTCAGAAAAAAAACAACCACTCACAGAAGTAGCACTGACGCATCCTACTTTTTTACAGCTTGTCGAAAAGTGGTATCACCAGTTATTTCCACATCTAAAGAAATTTTCGAAGAATACAGGAAAACTCCTTTGCATTCAATTAGATAATGAAATTGGGTTGCCACAGTATTCTGTAAAAAATGTTACCACCGATTGGAATCCACATACCATCACACAATTCCAAAAATGGCTGGAAAAAAAATATCAAGTCGTTGAGCCATTAAATGAGGAATGGAACACCCATTTTAGAGCGATTTCCGAAATTTTACCACCAAAAAGAAATGAAAAAAACTTACATTTACTTCATTCATGGATGAATTTCGTGGAAGACTCCATTTCCATGTACATGGAAAAACTAAACGTTTTAGCCTCAAAAACAGGATTGGCAACTCCAATCATATTTAATGTCCCGTTTTTCACGATCTGGCCCGATAATCCAATTAAAAAAAGTCAATATGGCCCTATAGGATTTGACATCTATACAAAAACGTCCGCCACAGGAGAAAATATTACCACCGATTTTCCATATGCTCACACCCTTATACCAAGAATCTTCCGTCACTTAAATAAAAAATACTGGCTTTTTTCAGCAGAAACACAGTGTGGCTGGTTAAACCCCTTTACAAAAGTCCCCAACGAACATACCCTTGACTTAGGTGCTTCACTCTTCGTCAACAAAACGCAACTTATTTCGTGGTATTTAGTACATGATGCCATAGAAGCCGACGGAACCCCTTGGATCTGGAATAGTGCATTGGATATAAAGGGAAAAGAAACACCACGTTTTAGCGCAATAAAGAAGATCGGAGATCTTGCCGCTAAATTTGAATCCTATTTTTCCTCTTATGAGATGATCACCTCTCCAATCGCACTTGCCATTTCTTCAGCAGGATCACGTCAACTAAATTTCATTCAAAAGGAACCAAAGAATGTCCATACCATATTTTCGCTTTTATCTCAGCTCATTGGCCCGATGGGTCTTCATGCAATATTAAACGAAATCGGATATCTTCCGGATGCTTTTTTTGTTGAATCAATGAACCCAGAAGAGCTTTCAAAATATAAAATCCTACTTTTTTTCTCAGTCGGTTATTTAACAGAAAATGCGTGGCATAATCTCCAACAGTACGTAGCCAAAGGTGGGACGCTGCTCATTTTTGGGCCACCATTAAAATATTATATTAAAGAGCATTCTATAGCATATATATCGGAAGAAACCGCTGTTAATAATCTGACACCATTCAATGAAAAGAAAAGTGAATTTTCATTTAATGCTCTGAGTGGAATCAAAATTTTACTGGATACAATAAAATTTAAAGTCAAAAAAAGAAAAATAAAGCATAAAGAATCACTTTCAACGATAGAACCATTTGTTGGCTTTGAAGGACTTATGAAGGTAGCAAAAGAGCGAGATTGGATATTACAAAGCCCATTAGTCCCATTTAACGTTTATTCAGACGCATTTACTTTGTACACCGAGAATTTTGGGACGCCAATTCTTAATGTCACTGGCAAAAAAGCTCCGACCACAGTCGGCTGGCATCGAAAACTTCGTACTGGTGGTGAAATCTACTATTTTGGGACGCTATTCGGAATTAAACACGCCATTCTTCCTAACTTCCAGTTTACTAAAAAATTTCAAGCACAAATTGATTTCTTCCGGCGAATCTTAACAAAATATGTCCCACCTATCTTATACAAAAATTCAATCGCCTTAGACATCAATATTCTTCTCAATAAAGAAAAAAACGAGCTTCTAGTAATGCTAAACAATAGAAGCAGAGAAGCTATAACTCCATTTGTTTCTATTATGAAAAACGCCGTCAGCATTGACACAAAAAGCATAAAATACCAAGGAGAACTTGTATGGCAGTCAACCAAAGACGTTGCAGAGAACGTACGCGTAACGTTAACGAAAGATTGTCTCGTTCTCCACGATTTTGTCTTATCACCACATAGCAAAACATTAATTAAAATCAGCCCTTCTAAGTAAGGAACAGAGAATGCCTTCAAGTCGAATAAATCTAGGTGATACAAATGGAATATTTCATACAAGAAGCCCCTAAGTTAAAAAATCAGTATGAAGACGATATTTTATTAAAATCATACCTAAAAAAGGAAATTCCATCCGAAATATTAGCAGAAATCGAACCAGACTTGAGAAATCTTGGTGAAAGAGTAATCACGGATATCTTGGAAATGGGACATGACGCTGAAGCGCATGAACCAGAGCTCATTAATTTTGATGCATGGGGAAATCGAATCGATGAAATTAGGGTTGCTCGTGGATGGAAGGAATTAGATAAAGTTTCTGCCGAAGAAGGTCTTGTTTCAATTGGTTTTAAACGAAAATACAACGAATACTCACGTATTTATCAATTTGCTAAGATCTACCTTTTCACGCCGTCGTCCGCCATTTATACGTGTCCACTAGCAATGACAGATGGTGCGGCGCGTCTTATTGAGGTATATGGCGATGACGAACTCAAAAATGAACCGTATAAGCATTTAACATCACGTGATCCCGCGGAATTTTGGACATCAGGACAATGGATGACAGAAAGAACGGGCGGCTCAGATGTCGGAACTGCAGAAACTGTTGCCCGCCTAGAAAACGGAGAATATCGATTGTATGGTCTGAAATGGTTTGCTTCAGCGGCAACGTCACAAATTGCGATGACTTTGGCGCGAATTGAGGACGAAAATGGTAATGTGGTCGAAGGAAGCCGAGGTTTAAGCTTATTTTACGTCAAGCTCAGAGATGAAAATGGAAAACTAAACAACATAATAATCCATCGACTAAAAGATAAGTTGGGCACACGAGCTTTACCCACTGCAGAGTTAGAATTAGTTGGAACCCCGGCAAAATTAGTTGGGGGGCCGGGAAAAGGAGTTAAAAAAATTGCAACACTTTTCAACATTACCCGCATTTATAATGCCGTAACTTCAGTGTCTTTTATGCGTCGCGTGATTGCATTAGCACGTGATTATTCTTTTAAACGTGTTGCTTTTAAGAAAAAACTTTCCGAACATCCCCTGCATTTAGAAGCGTTAGCCGACATGGAAGTTGAATATCAAGGGGCATTTCATTTAGCCTTCTATGTGGTAAAACTTCTAGGTAAAGAGGAGTGTAACGTAGCTACTGAGGACGAAAAAGCTGTGCTAAGAATCTTAACACCAATAGCAAAACTATACACGGCGAAACAAGCAATAAATGTAGTTTCTGAAGCTATTGAAGCCATCGGCGGAGCGGGATATCTAGAAGATACGGACATTGCAAAATATCTGCGTGATGTTCAAGTGCTCTCAATTTGGGAAGGAACGACAAACGTTCTAAGTTTAGATGTTTGGCGAGCCATCAAAAAGGAAAATGCCTTTAATCCATTGATGAACGATATTAAAGCGCGACTGCAAAAAATTAAACACCCAGAACTTCAACCATTAGTTGAGACCGTCCAAAAAGCCGTAAAAAGAGTAGAAACCTTCTTTTCCCAATGCCTTAAAGAAGGACAAGAATTTATTGAGGCGTCCGCAAGATCTTTTGCTTATTCCTTAGCTCGCATAACGATAGCTTCTTTAATCTTAGAACATGCGGAATGGGCATTAAAAAACGAGCCAGAGAATATCCATAAAATTTATTCCGTAGCTGCCAAAAGATGGTGTCAAAAAGACCTTACACCATTGATATTCCCAAATTCCGCACATCAAAAGGAATCAAAACTTTTAGCACTCTATCAATAATTTTCTTGGTGGAAATCTATATTTCATTTCTCTTCTTTTTTGTTTTTTGTTTCTGTCAAAGTAATATTGAGTAATAATAGGCAATTACAGAGCACAAATACATCAAAATAATGCTTACAATGAGAGCTCTTTCAAAACGGAATGATTTTGTAATCTGAATGGATTTTGCCAATAAAGAGCCGGACCAGATCTGTAAAAGCAGCATAACGACCGTAGAGATAGTTTCATCATTAAATATGTATATCCCGAGACTGGTGCTGATGAAGACCACAGTGGGATAGAAATAGAGCGGCATGACAGCGAAAGGTACTAAAATTAGCAATTCCGTGCTAAATAATTTAGTTTTTTCACCGGAGGCTAATGCAATAATCCATGCAATAAGTTCTATAACGATCCAAATAAAAAGCAAACTGAGGATGGTCTCTATAAGAACAGAAACTAGACCAAAATACAGTAACGAGTCGAAATAAAGCGGTAAAACGCCGAAATTAACGGCTGAACTTATTAAAAACTGAAAGATAACGACAATGAGAACTTGAACTGCAGATTTTGGCGAAGCGGTAATACTCCGCAAGAAATCCTCAAAAAAGATTAAAGTTCGCTCAAGACGCGAGATAAACGTATTACGTCTTTTTGTTTTAACTGACGGTTTTATTGGCTCAAATAAACTGCTTTCTGTGGACAGTAAAATTTTATGTGCGTATTTTCCTAATGAAGTTAAATAATAGCCTTTATTAGGAGCTTGAGCCACT
The DNA here is from genome assembly GCA_015520535.1 of Candidatus Heimdallarchaeota archaeon. Lineage (GTDB taxonomy): Archaea > Asgardarchaeota > Heimdallarchaeia > Hodarchaeales > S146-22 > S146-22. The sequence continues at coordinate 981 of WAPZ01000296.1, read as the reverse complement.
AATCCCTTCATTTTGTCTAAATGATAATAAAAACTTCCCGGCTTAACATTTAAGTATTCATTCAGCTCGGTAAAAGAAACGGGACGGTGTCCCAACTCCCCAAGGTAGCGAATAATCTCTCGGCGAATGCTATGGGCTAAGACATTGTAAATAAGGTCGAGTTTTTTTTCATCATAATTTTCCATTGAACGTTGGCTCTCCGCTCTCAATGTGAGTTCAAATACTTTCTATCTTGACAACAGCTCCCGTTCATTCACTTCCTTCGTTTCAAGAAGCTTTTTCCAATTACAATAACACCAAAAATAGTACTGCCAACAATTAAAAGGGGTGCCCGAATGGGGAAGTCTGCGATTGGCGGTGGCGGAATTGACTCCGGAATTTGCTCAATATAGGGTATAAACATGGTTGCACTCAAGGTAGGATCATGAGCAATCACCGCACCCGGTGCATAGGAAAATCCCCCTTGTAGAAAATAATAGGGCGTTAGCCGCCAAGTTTTCATTCTTGGCGGGAGATTCACATTTTTAAGAAAATTGTCTCCAGGAAGATGGATGACATTGGTGCGGTCGATCTGATATTTTGTTTCTTGAGGTCGTTTATCCAGATTGTAAGTAGGATTATAAGAAAAGTTTGAGATATTAAAGTCAAAGAACTGTAAAGAAAGGCCACCATCTAAAATTAAAGGTGGTTGAAAATGATGAGAAGTAAAAGGTTTTTGAGGAAATAAAGCCCCCGATTTTAGCCGAAAGGCAGTAGCATTCAGAAGGATCTCTCTATAATTTTGATTTCGAAAGATTATAGGTGGAATGACGAATGTCACACCATAATCTGAAACTAAATAGAGTTTAGACAAATTCGTATGGTTTACCCATCCTTGAAAGACATAACTTGTTTTGAGGGCATAAAAGATCTTATTTGCTCTTAATTTGGCAGGTGGATTTTGTTTTTTTATGGTAAATTCGGGAAGTGTGACATTATCAT
>WAPZ01000295.1 GCA_015520535.1 Candidatus Heimdallarchaeota archaeon | reverse complement strand
CTCTATCATCCATAACATTTTCTTTAAAAAAATCGTTATTAAAGTCGCCGTTAATTTTGCTTTTGTTTCAATGGTAACGTTAATTAAGAAGAGAAAACTATCGTTAACTTGAGAGGCAGTTACCAATGTAGCCAATAGTAACTGCAAATAAGGAGTTATTGAAGAAAAATAGATCAAAGGTGAGTTTAATGGCCTTAGAAATCAAAAATCTCAAAGTAGAAGTTGAAGATCAATTAATTGTAAAAGGAATTGACCTGACTATCAAGCCGGGCGAAATTCATGCCTTAATGGGTCGTAATGGTTCTGGAAAAACCACGCTTGCTAAAGCCTTAATGGGACATCCCAAATACAGCATTGTAGAGGGCCAAATTATTCTTGATGGCGAGGATATTACGGAATTACCACCAAATGAGCGTGCCAAAAAAGGCTTGTTCATGTCTTTCCAGTATCCTGTTGAAATTCCCGGGGTCAATTTTGCCAATTTTCTGCGACAAGCATATCGTTCCATCCACGAAGATGAAAAACGAGAAAAAGTGCCCACACCGCAAGAAGAAATGCTGGAGGCTTTAAAGTTCCGAAACATGCTGAAAAGCAAGTTAAAGTTAGTAGACTTGCCGGAATCATTTTTAGATCGTTATTTGAATGAAGGTTTTTCTGGTGGGGAGAAAAAACGTGCCGAAATTCTTCAATTAGCAGTTCTTCAACCCAAATATGCCATTTTAGATGAAACCGATTCGGGGTTAGATATTGATGCCTTAAGAGTTGTAGCTAATGCCATCAAACAAATGGCAGATGAAACACGCGGTTACTTAATCATTACGCACTACCAACGAATACTCAGTTATATTGAGCCGGATTATGTTCACGTAATGATGAATGGCAAAATTGTGAAAAGTGGCGGAAAAGACTTGGCCCACGAACTGGAAAAACATGGTTATGCATGGATCGAGAAAGAAATTTCTCAATAAAAACATTAATATTTTTTATTTTTTCTTCGGATTCATGGATATATCGGGTTGTAGAAAAATGCCACCAACTAAGAAAAAAATAGATCGGCTCATTTATATTAATGATAGGATGTGTTGTTAATGCTAGAAGACGTCGAAAAAATGGAAGAAGAAACGCTCAAAATAAGAAAAGATTTTCCTATTTTGAATAGAAAAGTAAAAGGTAAACCTCTTGTCTATTTGGATAATGCCGCTACTTCTCAAAAACCAAAAATTGTGATTGAAACGCTAAATAATTTCTATTCTCATTACAATGCCAATATTCATCGTGGCATCCATGAATTGAGTGCTGAAGCCACCGACATGCATGAAGAAGCACGACAAAAGGTTACTAATTTTATCAATGCAAAAAGTGCGGAAGAAATCATTTTTGTTCGCAATGCTACCGAAGCTATAAATCTAGTTGCCTATACATGGGGATTGCATACCCTTCAGAAAGGCGATCGTGTCGTTTCTACCGTGATGGAACACCATTCAAATATAGTTCCGTGGCAATTCATCCGTGATTTGAAAGGCATTGATCTGGTGTATGCTGACGTCACAGAGGATGGATTATTGGATTACGAGAACATGAGTCAATTGATTAATGAAAACACAAAATTGGTTACTGTAACCTTGATGTCTAATGTTTTGGGAACTATAAATGATGTAAAACGAATTGTCAAACAGGCGCATGAAGTTGGGGCGTTAGTTCTAGTTGATGGTGCTCAAGGCGTTCCACATCTTCCGGTCGACGTTCAAGAGTTGGGATGCGACTTTTTAGCTTTTTCTGGCCATAAAATGATGGGACCTACGGGTATTGGCGTGTTATATGGAAAGAAAGACATCCTTTTAGAAATGCCACCCTTTTTAGGCGGTGGCGATATGATTAAAGAGGTGCATCTAGATAAAACTACCTTTAATGATCTCCCATGGAAATTTGAGGCAGGGACACCAAATATTGCTGGTGCCATCGGTCTTGGTGCAGCAGTCGATTACTTAAGTTCTTTAGGTATGGAAAAAGTTCGTGCCCATGAAAAATATCTTACTGAATATGCCTTAGAAAAAATGTCGGACATTCCACACATTAACATTATAGGACCAAAGGATGCCAGTAAAAAAGGTGGTGTTATTTCTTTTACCTTAGGTGACATTCATCCCCATGATATTGCCTCAATTTTAAATGAAGAGGGCATTGCCGTGCGTTCTGGCCATCACTGTGCACAACCATTATTAGAACGCTTTGGAATCAATGCCACCGCTCGCGCCAGCATGTATGTGTATAATACACGAAGTGAAATCGATGTTCTTGTTGACGCCTTGAATCGAGCGTTAGAATTATTCGGACTAAAATGAAAGCAAAATGCAATTTCAAGCCTTGTTAGAGGTGGAGTAACTTGAGTAGTATGTATCGAGATATCATCGTCCAAATTTACCGCAACCCATTTAACTATGGAGAAATGCCCGACGCAGACTTACATGCCCATGATGCCAATACGAGTTGTGGTGACGTCATTGATCTTTTTATCAAATTAGACGAAGAAAATAAAGTAAAAGACGTCAAATTTACGGGACATGGCTGTGTCATTTCCAAAGTCTCTGCATCTTTAGTGACAGAAAACATCAAAGGAAAGAAAATTGACGAATTAGAATCATTGGATCGCGATTTTGTGTTAGATTTGCTCAAAGAAATGTTAGATTTAGAAGTTTCTCCCGCACGGATAAAATGTGCGACGTTGTCATTAAAAGCGGTAAAGTTATGTGTTTTAGAATGGAAAAAGAAAAGGGAAGAATCACTATCAAACGCGGAGCCCGAAACCGAAACAGAAGACTAAACAGTTGACTTGTGCTCTGTTTTTTGTCCTTTTCTTATTTTTCTATTTTTAAAAAGGCGTCTTGCTGAATAATTTTTCCTGATTTGTCATAAAATTTCACTGACGCTTGAAACGGCGGTGTAAAAATCACCATAGCGATTATTAAGTCGATTGTAGCAGTGCCTATTCTTGGCGGATTTTCTTTTAATATCTTTAAGAGTTGTTGTTGATTTGACGAAAATAAAAATTTAGTTTCATTTAAAGGTGTTTTTCCAATAAAACTTTTTACTTCTAACCCGTAAGCTCGCATAATTGAAATAATTTGGCGGTTTTCTTTATTTTTATTGTCAAAATAGGAATTAAGACCACTTTTTTTAAAAAAAGCGTCAATGAGATCATCGGTTTGTTCATGAGCTGTGATTAGAGATTTTGGCCATAAGGCAAAAAAATCCAGTGTTTGATGATATTTATCTAGGAAACGGGCAATTGGTGTTTCTTTATATCGAATGTAAGTTTTCCACTCGTGTGGACGCTTGACGATAAGATCTAATTTTTCTGATGCTACGTCAGCAGCGATTTGTTCGGCAAGTTTTGTGCGCCAATGATTTTTTTCGGCTAATAAATCAAAACGCCACATGCTCATTCATGCTCACGCCACAAGATACAAATTAGGAGATATGAACGAAATCTGCATCCGTCATACATTGAAGTTTTCCATTTTCATTAAGAATAAAGTCATTTTCTATTCTCAATCCGCCAAGATTTTTAACATAAATGCCCGGTTCGATGGTAAAGACCATTCCTCGTTCAAAGTAAAATTCCGGGTCATCTTTTGTCTTCGGTTTTCTTCCGATGTACGGAGCATCGTGCACCTCTAAGCCAAGTCCATGACCTAACGCATGTGGAAAGGAATAACCATGTCCATTTAAAAAATTTGAGACGGTTTCATGAGTTTTCCATGTCGGATCTCCTTCTACTACTGTGTCTAACGCTAAATTATATGCTTCTTCTAAGGTATCGCGAACTTTTTTCTTTTCGGCGGTTAACGACCCAAAAATAAAGGGAATAGTGACATCAGTCGCCAGCCCCTTCCATTGAATGCCAAAGTCAATAAGTGCCAGTCCATCTTCATTGAAAATATGCTTTTCAGAGGCTCGTGGATAGGCATGTATCTGCCAAGATCGACTTTTTCCGGCAACAATGGCTTCAAAGCTTTGTTTTTCAGCTCCCAATTTTCGGGCTTCAAGTTCTACAAATAATGCTAATTCTTTTTCCGTGAATTTATCCTTTTCAGCAGCAAACTCAACTATTCGTTTTCTAAGGATTTTTGTTTGCTCAAAGGCTTCTTTAAAAATTTTTAATTCAGTTTTAGTTTTTACAGCGCGTTCTTGATCTATTATTTTATCATACAACGCCATATTTGTTACAAATGTTGCGTTTGAAAGTTCTTCTTTAAATAAGTTGGCAACTCCTACAGGTGTATAATAGGAAAGTGCCACAGTTGGGTTCGTATCTTTATTTTCTTGAATAACGTCTCTTAATACCGCACTATAAAGTTTAGCACCTCTAACAGAAGGATATAACTCAATCCAATTGATAATTTTTGAAACCTCTGCCATATCCTGTGCTAAATTCACATCCCATGGAATTAAAATGGTTTCTTGATTTTTAATGTCTAAAATGATTGCGGCATCTTCTATGTGGCCTGAAAGATAACGAATGTTGACGTTTCTTGTTCTTTCACTATCCATCAAAAAATAATAATCGATCTTAAGGTTATTAAAAGCCTCAAAGATCTGTTCTAGTTTTTCTTTCGAGATATAACGACCCATTTTATTCACGCTCATCCTATTGGCTCTTTATTTTCTTTTTTCCCCGCTAAAACTTTGTTTGGATAATCTTCGTCCTTAATACCGCCAAGTCGTTGAATGGCTGTCATAATTTCTTCGACAATTTTTATTGAGGTTTCTTTACTTTCTGGCGACTTATAATATTTCCGTAAGTCTAATGGTTTTCCAAACTTTACTATTAAGGTAATTCTTCGTGGTCCACCACCAAGACGAAAGCCCTTTCCTACTGGCATGGCTTTTTCTACATTTTTAATGAAACAAGGTATGATTGGTGCTCTTGTAGCATGTGCGATCCAGCCTGCGCCTAGTCTTCCGGGTTGGAGTGGGGGATATGGTTTTTTCCTTCGTGCACCTTCAGGATAATAGAGCATACCATTCCCGGAATTGACCACTTTTATAGCAAATTTAATTGTGTTTATATCTTTTTTTCCTTTGAAAATGGGAATAGTGTTCATTCCTACTAGTATAGGTCTAAACAAAGGTAATTTCCAGAGCTTTGCATCAGCGGGATAAAATAGTGGTCGCGGATTTCTCCAAAAAACCGCATATCCGATTAAAAAAGAATCTAAATGTGAGAGATGATTTGCCATAATTATGAATTTTCCACTTCGGGGAATATTTTCTCGCCCATAAACCTTGATTTTGTAAAAGAGCTTAAACAGAATAATCATTGGTATAATAAAATATGCATGAAGCATTTTTTTTGTTTTTATCCTTTTTTTCTTCCAATCTTTTGCATACATAATAAGCCACCATGAGTACTTCACAATTGTAGCATTTGCTGTTGAGTAGTTTTTCACTACCTATATGCTAGATATCCAAAATAACAAAAGCTTCCCATTCACCTGACGGTAACTGTTTTACATAAAAACGGTGCAGCGTTACTGCTTTTACGTCGTGGCCAAATTGATGTTTTTCAATATCTAAAGGTTCACCCCAGGCTTTTGCTGTTAAACGGTAGCGTCCGTCATTCGTTTTTTGGATATTGACATCGAAACGTTTGAACACCATTCCATCAATATCCTTTTGTGCTATTAATTCTCCTAGCCACTTGAACAGCAACATTTCTAAATCGTCGGATTCAATGGTAAACGTGTAGTGGGTTGTTTCTTCCAAGGTATCAAAATCTACCATTGTTGATGAAACTGCTAATGCGGCACTGGCAAACAACTCATTAAGCGTTTTGCCGCGCGCACGAAAAGCAATATCAGCTGTTACTTCGTCTTCAAGGTATTCAAAAGACATTTTTGTCACCATCAAAAACCTATTTTTCCAGCAAAAAACTGACGTTGTAAATTTATCTCTATATTATGCCGTCATCTTTTCAAAACAATCTTAGTGTGTTCCAGTTATTTGGCGCTTTTAAAAATGTGTTCTTGACAATATTCGGTGCTTTAATCCCCAATATTTTTAAATATGGAATCATTAAGTATAAACGAGGAAATCTGTAGAAGATGAGTTGTTAGACTATGGAAGCATTAGATGATTTTTTCAAAGACAAGCGTGTTAGAAAGACTGAAGTCTTATTACAACTAACTAATAAGTTGTTTCAAATGATGCTAGATATGGCAGCAATTATTGAAGAACTTGATGTCAAGGTCACAAAATTAACAAAACAAGTAGAAGAATTAGAAAAGAAAGCAATTTCAGCTCCCTCCGCAGGACCGTCACTTTCTTCTGTTAGTACACCATCTGGCTTGCCGCCACCGCCAGGTGCAAACTCTAACTCTCCATTTGGAGGGGGATTACCTCCACCCCCAAGTTCTTCTGGAGTCTCTGGTCCCAATCTTCCACCTCCGTCCTCAGCGCCAGCAAATAAACCAGCTCCAGCGCCACGACCTTCAGGTGCAAGTTTACGCTCTCAAATGATGTCAGAATTGCATGGTATGCTTAAAAAATTCCGTGATCGTGCTGAAGCGTCAGAATAGTATCATTGAACCAATCCATCAACTCAATTCTGATCTATCTAGTCAGATTTAATCTAATCGGTCTGCCGTTTCTAAATCGGATAGGTATCCAATCAATTTGCTGCAGCATTAATTTGAGAATTTAATTCGTTGACATATTTTTTTCTAAAATACCAATTATTTTTCTTAAAGGCATTGATGAAAAAATTTTCAGCATTTTTTTGATCTTTCGTGGTAGTATCCAGAAATACTAACCGGATTTGCGGTTTTTTATCGGTAAGATATAATCTGAGAAAAGATTGAGTTTCTTCAATCATCCATTCCAGTATAGTTACTTTGATAGTTACATAATGTCCAATAT
>WAPZ01000294.1 GCA_015520535.1 Candidatus Heimdallarchaeota archaeon | reverse complement strand
GAGTTAACGTAAAAGAAAGAGTTGTTGATGGATGGCAAATGACGGAAAATACCGACGCAATCATAGTGAAGAATTTAACTAAAATTTACCGCGTCAAAGAGCGGAAAAGCCTTTTTAAATCGATTAAAAAAGAAATTAAAGCATTAGATAATGTCACGTTGCAGATCAAACGCGGTGAAATTTTTGGATTACTCGGGCCTAATGGCGCGGGAAAAACCACCCTAATAAAAATTTTGACCACACTATTGCTCCCAACGTCGGGTGAAGTTTTTATTGATGGTATTCCCATCACGCAGGAGCATTTAGTGCGACACCATATTGGTGCAATGCTAATGGGGGAACGTGGATTATATTGGAAATTAACAGGACGTGAAAATCTTGAATATTTCGGAAGTCTTTATTATTTATCAAAGAAAGAGATAAAAGAACGTATAAAGCAGTTGAATGAGCTCTTAGAATTAAAAGATTTTATTGATCGCCCCGTAGAATCTTATTCAAGCGGTCAAAAAATGAGAATGGCATTTGCACGTGCACTCATTAACGATGCTCCAATTTTGCTATTTGACGAGCCAACAGCAACACTTGACGTTCATCAAGCCAGAAAAGTCCGTGAAATCGTGAAAATGCTGAATAAAGAAGAAGAAAAGACCATTCTCTATTCCACGCATTTCATGATTGAGGCTGAAGAATTATGTGACCGCGTAGCAATCATAGATTTAGGAAAAATTCTCAAAGTCGGATCACCTGATGATTTAAAGCAAGAAATTCAAGAAAAAACCATTGTCAGTATTTCTGGCATTTTTCCGCCTAAAATTGATGAAGAATTACTTCAATTAGACGATGTCACACATGTTCACTTAAACGCCGCAGCCACATCCACAGACACTAATCATAATGGGAATTCTTTCCCGACATTAATAATTCATGGGCGAAAAAATAGCGACCTTTTACCAAATGTGCTAAAATATCTCACAACTAAAGGTGCAAAAATTTACAACGTGAAAGATCAGCAGCCAACGCTGGAAGATGTGTTTGTAAAACTGACAGGACGAACGTTAAAAGAAGATACGTCTATCAAACGCTAATAAAACGTTCTATATGGAGATTGATGCGTAATGAGTATTACTTATCCACTTAAAACTTTTAAACGGGAATTAACTGTTATTATAGCAGTATTTAAAGCGAGAATTAAGATATTTTCCCGCTATCCGGGTTTGTTAATTATGGATATTATCATACCCCTATTATTTATTCTAATTCCCGTTCTTTTAGGAAATGCGATTGCAGGAAGCCCACAAAATGCTAGTCAGAACTTTTCGCGTTTTGCGGGAACAACCAATTATATCGGCTATTTAATTATTGGAACCGGTGTTTTTGGCTTGATCACAACAGCTTTTTGGAATTTTTCCATGTGGTTGCGTCGTGAAATGGTGACAGGCACAATCGAAGTCAATTTTATGTCACCCGCAAAAAAACTATCTATTCTTGCGGGGCTGGGCTTGTATGTTATTATTAGGGGGCTGTTGACGTTTTTTATTGCCCTCTTTGTAGCATCCTTCATTTTTCAAGCCAATGTCTTTACTGGCGATTTACTAGTTGCCATGATTTTTCTTATTTTAGGGTTATTCCCCATGTTTGGTCTTTCATTAGCCGTCGGCGCGATTGTTATTAAAGTAAAGCAACCAAATGCCTTGATGGGCCTTATTCAATGGATAGTAGCTGTTTTTATGGGCGTTATCTATCCTATCACGGTGTTACCGCCTATAATTAGGTGGATAGCCTATCTTTTTCCGCCAACCTGGCAAAATAACGGAGTTAGAGCTGCATTATTAAATGTTTCATGGTTTTTGGGAAGCCCGCTAGCCGACTTAGGCATGATTTTATTGTTTACCATTACCGGGCTCATTGCTGGCCTTGTCATGTACAATTTCTCTGAAAAAACGCTGAAAAAGAATGAGGGTATTGGAACGTTTTAATTAGGTGGAAAAAATGGATTTAACACATACAAGAGCGTTTTGGCATTCTTGGAAAGCACATGCCAAAAAAAATATATTAATTTATACCAGATATAAAGGAAACATGTTAATCGTCTTTCTTCAAGTTTTTCTTATCTTTTCCATGTTCAGTTTCGCCATTCGAGCTTTTATTCCAGAAACGGGGAGCACGGGATTTTATGATCTTACTACGTTCAATGCTCTAATGGCACTCTCACTGGGACTTTTTCTTTATCTCTCCGGATTTCTTTGGGAAATTGGCTATGGTCCGAGAAATGAACAATATCAAGGAACCATAGAAATGCTGTTTATGACACCAACGCCCTCACTTAGCGTGTTGCTTGGCTATGTTGTACCAGAGTTTATTTTGGATACTATCTATCTTATTTTCATTTTAGCGAGTTTCCATTTCATTTTTGGCGGTATAAAAATTGTTCTTACCGTTGAATCCTTTTTCTACGCCATAATTGGATTATTTGGAAGTTTAATCTTATTTGCCGGTTTTTCATTTATTGTAGCTGGTATTGGAATCTATTTGCGCGAAAGTGTCAATTTCCTAATCAACATATCGCAAATTAGTTTAATGGTACTATCAGCAATTTTCTTTCCCTTTAGCGTGCTTCCTAAACCAATTTTATTCATTTCTAAATTATTACCGACGTCTTATGCTATTGATCTCTTTCGTAGTAGCCTTGTGGGCTTTCCACGTGGCGAACTACTATCTTTTCCGTTTGAAGTCCTCATTGTTGTACCAACTGGCGTCTTTTTCCTCTTTGTCGGCGCATGGTTTTTCACAAAAATAGTAAGGAATGCACGAGAAAAAGGTGTTTTGGGGCATTTTTAGTTTCTTTTTTCTTTATCTCTAATAATGCAACGGAAAAAATAGTAAATATTTACCAGAAGGCATTAAAATTAATTACAGCAAACTTTCCGTTAAATGTTAAAATAATGCCTTTTTTACCCTCTTTGTAACTAAAAGAGATTGAGATTTTATCGAGAATTAGATTTAGAAGAACAACAGAGAATATAAACTCGATACCAAACATGTTAAAATCGATGCGTCCATATGTAGGCCGAATTAACGTTTTAATGTCATTAATAAAATCGAGAAGTTTTGGATGCTCCAAATGTTGAAAGTCCGTTGAGAAGATAAACCATTGAATTTCACGATTTGTCTGCTTTAAGACTTCCCACGTAAGCGCAGAAATGTTACATTTTTCGATTAAGAATTTATTAAAACGAGTAAAAAAGGACACGAAGTGTGGCTCATATCCATAAATAGAGGTAACAATTAAGTCTTGAGAATTACAATATTTTAATGAGGTTTTCACACCACATTCAGATTCAATTTCCCTTAATGCACACGTAAGCGCATGATTTAGATTTAATGGTTTAATGTCTCGTAGTGGGGGAGAAACTGAAGAATAACTTAAGCGTGTCACTTGTTCAACCGATTGCAGAAGCGAATTTCTTGATTCGATAACAAACTGCAGTGTTTTTTCTATAAACACATTTTCCTTGAACTGTGAGGAGTTGCGAAGAATTTGAAGAGCTAAATCTAATTGTTGCATTGGTGTTCGTATTTGATGCTGAATAATATCCAATGTCTCTTTAATTGCCCATTGATACACAAGCAGATACGTTTCCTTATTTTTTACTTCCATATGTTTTTGATACAAATTAATAGTAATGATTAATGAAACCAAAAGCATGAAGGCCAACATTACGCTTGAAGCTAAAAAAATGGGTGACGGCACGAAAAAAATAGCGAGCGATAAAAGAGTGAAGCTTAGAATAAATTGAACTAAGATAAGTCCAATTAAACCAATTTTGTACGTATTGTTATTACTCTCGAACTGTGCCAATT
>WAPZ01000293.1 GCA_015520535.1 Candidatus Heimdallarchaeota archaeon | reverse complement strand
ATCTTTAGGTAGTATGAACGATATTGGTTTTGTTGCTATATTCTATAATTATTTTTTGAAAATATGTTTTTTTCATTAAGACCGGGAGTTTCTTTTTTGGGCTATTTTTCACTTGCGACCTTTGAAGACTTTTCTTTGAGACGTTTTAATGTAATAATGGTGCCATATTTATTAAACAGTTCTAAATTGTGAGTGGCAAGACAAATAGTTAAATTATGTGATTTATTTAGGTCGTAGAGAATATGTGCGATTTCAAGCGCGTTTTCTTCGTCAAGATTTCCTGTAGGCTCATCAGCCAATAAAATCTTTGGTCTTGGAGCTATCGCTCTGGCAATGGCAACTCGTTGCATTTCTCCGCCAGATAGTTCAGATGGGAGGGCATGCATCCGATCTTCCATATGGAGCTGTTTTAGCACCTCACTTGCACGCTTTTTGGCAGCGGAATATTTCCATCCCGCAAATTCTAGTGCAATCATCACATTTTGTAAGGCATTCAATGTTGGCAATAAGTAAAAAAACTGCCAGATAATTCCAATTCTTCCACGTCGAAACCGCGCTAGTTCGTCTTCATTCATAGAACTAATATCATGGTCATCGACTATTATTTTTCCGTGGGTGGGGGAGTCAAAACCGCCAATTAGGTTAAGAAGTGTACTTTTTCCGGAGCCGGAGGGGCCAGAAAAAATCATATAGCTCCCTTTTTCAATGGAAAGTGTCAAATTTTTGAAGAGTGGACTTGTCATAGTTGGATATTTCTTAGTAACATTAATTAACGAAATTATAGATTTCATATTTCATTCATTCCCAACGTAATGCTGAATAAACTTTAACTGAGCGAACAAAACGCCATGTTACGGAAAAAAGTATGAATAAAAATAAGAAGGAAAATGAAAGCATGACAAGGAAAGCGAAAAGGACGTTATAGGAGTAAAAGAGTGGAAATATTTCTTGATTTATGTATGAAATCCAAAAACTAGTAATGATAGGACCAATTATGAGCGTCACTAAAACGAGTGGGATTGTATTAGGGGCAAGTTGTTCTAGTAATTGAATAGTGGTGATTTCAGTAGTTGTTAATCCCAAACTTTTTAATATTGCAATATCTTTTCGCCATTCATTATAGGTGACCACAGCAAGCACTATTGCAACCATTATATAGACAAAAAGGAAAACCGCAAGAAATGAGAGAAGGAACAAAGTAACAATGTCAATAACTGGTCGAAACAAATTAACCCAATCTTCACGAAACAATAAGCGTCCAGTACGGTCAGTATCACCCCAATGAAACTGGAATCCAAGTAAAAATTTAATATCGTCTTTTGTTAGGGTATTATTTTTCCGTAAACGGAGTCCAATTAGATTAACTTCATTAGTTGCATTAAATAAATGGCTCAGTGTAAAGTACGGCATATATCCGACTTTTCCCAAATTCCACAATGACAGCACAATACCGACAACCTTAACTGAAACTGTGATATTTTGGGCGGGATTAAAAAGAGAAATGGATTCACCTAAGGTAAGTGAATAACGCGCTGCCATACGCTCTGTAATTACAATTTCTTTGGCATTATCTTTTTGCCACCACCGTCCTTGTAGTAATCGTGGTTGAAAACTTTCATTTATTCGATTGAATCCCAAGAGCCAGAAATTGGCTAATGCTCCATTCAAATAAAGGAGTGATTGAAATCCTAAGCCAATACCAATGCGTTCAATATTGTTTTTTCCTAATAATGAAACGATATAATTTTCTACGTTTGTGTTGTTCCACGTTCTTTTTATAGGTGGCCAAAAATACATGCCAACATCGAATTTTAACTCATTTTCAAAGGAGTAAGAAAGTGTTTGCGTGAAACTCGCAGTTAATGACAACATACTGATAAATGAAAGACCTAATATGACAAAAAGCACGACTTGTACTATATATTTGGATAATTTTGCCATCATAAACATTAACGCGTAGCGAACCGAACGAAATTTCCTTATAACTTTAAATTCCAACAAAATAGGCAAAAACTTGTGACCTAAAGATCTTTTCCCTTGTTTTATGTTATCGGTAATTTTATAACGACTTGCTCTAACAATTGGAATTACAATTAGTGATAAAGGGATAAGTAGCAATGTGAGGATCATTTCAACTTCTACGAGAATATTTATATAGATAGTGGTAATATTTAAATGAATTCCTTGCGCCGCTACTCTTAACACAATAACTGATCCAAAAAAACCCACCAACATGCCCACAAATACACTTAAGAAGATAATTACCAAAGATTGAAGGATGTAATAAAGGATAATGGTTTTTCGAGTGCTCCCAACGGCCTTTAAAATGCCGATATCTTTAATTTGTTCAGCTAATGTAATTTTAGTAGCAGAATACATCGATGAAATTCCGACTATAAACGCTAAAAACATAATTACCTTTAAAATAAGTTCTAAAGTTTGTAAAATT